>CALISO010000103.1 GCA_938041445.1 uncultured Saprospiraceae bacterium | reverse complement strand
CCAATACTTTCTCATAAACTGTCAGCCAATTTCTTCTGTTCCTCTACCAAATGTGAGATATTAGCGATATGGAGAAAATCCCACCGTACAAAGCGACCAACAAAATCAGAATCCTTACTGCAGGATCACTCTTCGACGGACACGATGCCGCAATCAATATTATGCGTCGTATCATTCAACGATCAGGCGCAGAAGTGATTCATCTAGGTCACAATCGACCAGTATTTGAGATCGTTGATGCAGCAATCCAAGAGGACGTACAAGGAATTGCTATCACTTCTTATCAAGGTGGTCACAATGAATTCTTCAAGTATTGTTACGACTTGCTGCAAGAACAAGGTGCTAGTCATATCAAGATCTTTGGTGGTGGCGGAGGAACAATCCTTCCAACTGAAATAGAAGATCTCCACAACTATGGGATCAATCGCATCTACTCTCCAGATGATGGGCGACAGATGGGTCTCCAAGGAATGATCAACCATTTACTTGAAGAATGTGATTTTCCAATTGGAAAGGCCTTTGATGGCAATCTCGATTCTATCAACAAAGCGCATCCAGTCAATATTGCCAAAGCAATCAGTGCTGCAGAGAACTTTCCTCAAGACAATCAATGGATCGAAGAACTCAAAGCAAATGCTAAAAAAGATGGAACCACTCCGGTACTCGGTATCACAGGTACAGGTGGCGCAGGTAAATCTTCACTAGTAGATGAAGTCATTCTACGATTTCTTGCAAGTGATAAAGATCGGACCATTGGAGTTATCTCTGTAGATCCTTCTAAAAGAAAAACAGGTGGTGCCCTACTCGGCGATCGGATTAGGATGAATGCCATTGCCAGTGATAGAGTATTTATGAGATCGCTAGCAACTCGTCAATATAATGTTGCCCTATCCAAGGATATCGATAGTGCAATCGCGATTATGAAGCATGCAGGATTTGACTTGATCATCTTAGAGACATCAGGTATCGGGCAGTCCGACAGTGAAATCGTCGATCATGCTAATCTGTCAGTCTATGTGATGACACCAGAATTCGGTGCAGCATCTCAGTTAGAAAAGATAGATATGTTAGACTTTGCACACTTGATTGTGGTGAATAAGTTTGATAAACGTGGAGCACTAGATGCCATACGGGATGTCAAGAAACAGTACCAACGCAATAGAGATCTGTGGGAAACGGATGTAGACACTATGCCAGTCTATGGGACAATAGCGTCACAATTCAACGATCCAGGAGTCAACACATTCTTTAATGCACTCATAGGCAAATTATTTCCAAAAGGAAGCAAAACAAACCTTACAGAAGGCAGTAGTGAGAAACAATACATCATCCCTCCATCAAGAGTAAGATACCTCTCAGAAATCTCTGAAACTATCCGTAAGTATGACGCGGAAGTAGAGGCACAATCAGAGGTGGCATCAAAACTTTATGCAATCAATAAGAGTGAGGAACTCATAGGTGATAGTGACGCTATTACTAAAGCTAAAGATGACCTTACACAGTCTCTATCCAAAGAGAATAAAGATATTCTAGACAATTGGGAAGCGAAGAAGGCAAGCTACAAGAGTGACCACTTCATCTACAAAGTGAGAGATAGAGAATTCAAAGTTGAAAACTATACCAAGTCGCTCTCACAAAATGATATCCCAAAAATTGCATTGCCGCGATTCAGAGATTGGGGAGACATCTTGACATGGTCCAAGCAAGAGAATGTACCTGGTGAATTTCCATATACTTCAGGTGTGTTTCCATTCAAGCGGAAAGGTGAAGACCCAACAAGAATGTTCGCAGGTGAAGGAGGACCAGAACGAACTAACAAACGCTTCCATTATCTCTCAAAAGGGATGCCGGCTAAGCGATTGTCTACGGCATTTGATAGTGTAACTCTCTATGGTAACGATCCAGATCACAGACCAGATATCTATGGTAAGGTTGGCAACTCGGGGGTAAATATTAGCTCGCTTAATGATGCTAAGAAGCTCTATTCAGGATTTGACTTATGTGATCCAAAGACTTCTGTATCGATGACAATTAATGGTCCCGCAGCGACAATCTGTGCCTTCTTTATGAATGCTGCCATTGACCAACAATGTGAACGCTACATCACAGAGCATAAGCTGGAGAATTTGGTTGAAGCAAAATTCAAAGAACTCTATGATAATAATAGTATAGAGAGACCAACATACGAGGGAGAACTACCTGAGGGAAATGATGGTCTTGGACTAATGCTACTAGGGTTGACTGGTGACCAGGTACTGGAGCCAAAGATCTACAATGAACTCAAGTCTAAAGCTCTCAATGCTGTCAGAGGTACTGTACAAGCTGACATTCTTAAGGAAGATCAAGCACAGAATACTTGTATCTTCTCCACTGAATTTTCATTGAAGTTAATGGGAGATGTCCAGCAGTATTTCATTGATCACAATGTGAGAAATTTTTATTCAGTCTCCATCTCAGGATATCATATCGCAGAGGCCGGAGCAAATCCGATTACTCAGTTGGCATTTACCCTGAGTAATGGATTTACTTTCTTGGAGTATTATATTTCTAGAGGGATGGATGTCAATGCATTTGCACCGAACCTCTCTTTCTTTTTCTCTAATGGTGTTGATCCAGAGTATGCAGTCATAGGAAGAGTGGCCAGAAGGATATGGGCAAAGGCATTAAAACATAAATACGGTGCTAACTCAAGAGCACAAAAACTCAAATACCATATCCAAACTTCTGGTCGATCACTCCATGCTCAAGAAATTGACTTTAATGATATCAGGACTACACTACAAGCACTATATGCTATCTATGATAATTGTAATTCTCTACATACAAATGCGTATGATGAAGCGATCACAACTCCGACTGAAGAAAGTGTCCGTCGAGCTGTTGCTATCCAGATGATTATCAACCATGAACTTGGTCTAGCCAAAAATGAAAACCCACTTCAAGGATCCTTCATTATCAATGAATTGACAGACTTAGTCGAAGAAGCTGTGCTGACTGAATTTGATCGTATCACCGAGAGAGGTGGCGTACTTGGTGCAATGGAGACAATGTATCAACGCGGAAAGATTCAAGAAGAAAGTCTCTATTACGAAACTCTCAAGCATACTGGTGAGTATCCTATCATCGGTGTCAATACCTTCCTATCATCAAAAGGAAGTCCGACACTGATCCCTGAAGAGGTCATCCGTGCAACTGAGGAGGAGAAGCTTAAGCAAATTGAAAATCTAGTTGATATACACAAGTTGAATGCTGACCAATCAGAAGCTGCTCTTGCTAATCTACAAGCAGTAGCTCTGAAGAATGACAATGTATTCGATGCACTGATGGAATGTGTGAAAACTTGTACACTTGGTCAGATTACATTTGCATTGTTCAATGTAGGTGGTCAGTATAGGCGAAGTATGTAACTGAGCGGTTTAGCTTTTAGCGAAAATTCATTTACGGCAGTGAAAGAATAGTGAAGGCACCGAAGCAGAAGCTTTGGGCAGGGCAGGCTTACATGACTAAGGGAAATATAATCATCAGTTTCTTTAAAATGGATAATAATACAAAAGAAAAATTCTACTACTTTAACGAAGCAGGATATCTCGTGATGACCGAAGCCTATCATCTTAAGAGAGGTTATTGTTGTGGCAGCAAGTGTAAGCACTGTCCTTACAATCACGAGAAAGTGGAGAACAAGTCAGAGTAGAATAGTAAAGAGAAAATAATTATCCACAATCACATAAAACTTAATCTTAAATTTAAGCTTGAAATTCACCGACCAACTCAACCGTTCTATCAACCTAGCCGAAATACCAAAACGAATCATCAGCCTAGTACCCTCATTAACAGAACTTCTCTGTGATTTAGAGTTAGAAACGTCAATCGTTGGAGTAACAAAGTTTTGTGTACATCCGTCCCATTTGCGAAAGCAAGTGACTGTAGTAGGTGGTACCAAAAAGGTATATGTTGATAAAGTAGCTGATCTCTACCCCGACATTGTCATTGCTAACAAAGAAGAAAACACACAGGAAGATATCGAAGCCATTGAACAGTTCTGCCCTGTCTACATTTCTGATATCAAAACACCAGATGACACTTCACATTTGATCAATGCACTGGGGGATATCTTTGATATCACTCCACTCACTGACAAACTCAAACAACAACTCAATGTAGCAATTCCTATTGATATCTTTGATGGTCAGACTGTCACCTATTTGATTTGGAACAATCCATATATGACGATTGGTGGAGATACATATATTCAAAGTATTCTGTCGACTATCGGTTTACGCAATGTATTTGATCATCTAGATCGATACCCACAGATCACGATCGAAGACCTCAAAGCAACTAGTCCAGACTATATATTTCTTTCATCTGAGCCATTTCCGTTTAAGGACAAACATATAGAAGAATTAGCAGGTCATTTACCTCAAACAAAAATTGTACTTGTAGATGGGGAGGCGTTTTCTTGGTACGGGACTCGACTACTAAAACTCGGTAATTACTTTTTGGATTTAGCAGAATCTGTACATAATTTATAAGCGAATCTAAAGTGACTTAAGACTAATAATTGATCTGATTATTGAATCAAAATTTTGACTTAAAATTTTCATTCTGTGATAACAATAATCCGTTTACTTTTACAGAACTTATCATAAATCTCTATCATGGCTGAAGGCAAGTACACTACCATACACTACCAAAAATATCTCAAGCTTGATGAAATCCTCGGAGCTCAGACATTGAGGAGTGCTGAACTTAATGATCCTGCACATGAGGAGATGCTGTTCATCATCGTTCACCAAGTCTATGAACTTTGGTTCAAGCAGATTAAACATGAGTTGAATTCGGTAATTGATTTTTTTGGAGACAATGAAGTGGTAGAAAGTAGTCTCAGTACCGCAATAGGGAGGTTGCGAAGAGTAGAGTCTATCTTAAAACTGATGGTTGAGCAGATAGGCATAATGGAGACGATGACACCACTTGATTTCTTAGATTTTAGAAATTACCTGTTCCCTGCATCTGGTTTTCAGAGTTTTCAATTTAGAGCCATTGAAAGTCTTCTTGGATTGCCAGACACACAGAGGATGACTTATCATGGGAAGAGCTACGATATCGTCTTTCCAGACGAACAAAAAGCAGAACTCAAAGCAATCTACGAAAAAGGCACCTTGCTAGAGATTGTGAATGCATGGTTGGAACGTACACCTTTTCTAAATTTAGATGGATTTGATTTTGTAAGTACCTATCAGGAGGCCGTAGAGTCGATGCTTACTAAAGAGAAAGCCGCAATCTCACAGTCTGACTATCTCAGCGAGAAGAATAAGGAGATGCGTATCAAAATGATCGGAGATACTGATACATACTTCAAGTCCATCCTTGAAAAAGATACACATAATCGATTAGTTGAAGAAGGCAAAAAACGCCTTTCATATGAAGCAACACTTGCTGCGCTATTCATCAACCTCTATCGTGATGAGCCGATTCTACACTTACCCTTCCAGTTTATGACTTGCTTGATAGATATTGACAATCAAATGACTAATTGGCGATCTCGTCATGCACAAATGGTTCTAAGAATGATCGGTAACAAAGTCGGTACTGGTGGATCTTCAGGACACGAGTATCTAGCTGAGACTGCGTCAAAGCATCAGATTTATCGTGATTTCCATAGCATCTCGACCTTACTCATTCCCAGATCAGACTTACCTAAGTTGCCAAAAGGTATCCGAGAACAACTCAACTTCCACTTTAATGTAACATCATAGGAATTATTCACTAACTTGCCATAACAACAAACTCTTCTAACTATGGCAACACTACCACCAGCAATTAATTTCAAACAGTGGATTGATGACAATAGACATTTACTCAAGCCGCCCGTAGGCAATAAAGCTATCTACAACGACGACTATATAGTTATGGTCGTGGGTGGACCAAATGCTCGTAAAGACTACCACCTCAATAAAACTCCAGAATTCTTCTACCAAGTGGAAGGAGATATCACTCTTAAAGTCATCGAAAATGGTGAACCTCGTGACATCCACATTCGAGAAGGTGAGGTCTTCTACCTCCCGCCAAACATCCCACATTCGCCTCAACGTGGACCCGATACTATAGGTCTTGTAATTGAGCAAAAACGAGAAGACGATATGGATGATGGTCTAGCTTGGTTCTGCGAAAACTGTAACAATAAACTCTACGAAGAAGCATTCAAACTAGACAATATCGAAACCGACTTGCCTAATATCTTTAAGAAGTACTACGGCAATAAGGAGCATCTGACTTGTGA
>CALISO010000102.1 GCA_938041445.1 uncultured Saprospiraceae bacterium | reverse complement strand
GACACATGTTGCTTTGTTGGATCGATAGATAACCAGTATTGTGCAGACCTCTTCAAGGGGATCAAGATCAATACTGTGGCTCCAGCGTCGATTAGTTCAGTCCAAGGATTGAATGGTTGGATTATTAATGCAATAAGTTCGACAGAAGCAGAAGTCTATCCACCTACGCCTCATATTCCGCTTGGTCCACTAGACGTATTCAGTGGCTGTAACTTGGACGGTAGTCTTAATCCATTTATGGTTACAGTCAGTTGGCTAGTAGAAGATAATAATGGAGACTGTGTAGAGTATTGTGATGAGACATTTGACTTGAGCTGTGATGGTCCGGAGCCAAATTGTGTTGAAATCGTAGCAGACTCACTTGATTGTGTCAATGAGCAGTACTGCTTCCAGATTCAAAATAATACGAGTCCGGCATTTACAATACAATCTATCGACTTAGTCTCGATCTTACCAAGTGGGACGATCTTGATGCCGAACCCAATCTCGATCCCACCACTTGCTCCAGGCAGTACATCAGACTGGATCTGTGTGGACTATATCGGAATTACATTCGGAGACACACTCTGTTATAAGACTGTAGCACATGATAGTGATATTACATCAGGCAACTTCCCAACTAGGTGTTGTGTGAGTTCAGATGAACATTGCTTTGTCTTGGATGAAGACTTATGTCCGATGGACGATGACTGTTGTTATACAGAGGATGAATTCTGTGCCTTAGTTGACCTTGGGTTCATGATGAGTGTAGATACAAATGTATTGACAGTCACAACTACTCAATTTGATTCCTGTCATTGGTTTACGACATCTACTCCAGACTTTGGTGATGGGACAATACTAGTTGCAGATACAATCTCTGCTGCTGCGACAGTCAGTTGGAATCATCAGTATACCGAACCAGGGATGTATAACATCTGTATCGAAGTCATAGAGATGACTACTGACTCTACCATTTGCTGGAGCAAGGAGATGTGTAAGATGCTTTGGTATCAAGTCGATGAAGGTTCAAGTGCTAACCCATGTGATCCGTCACAGATCAATATACCGAATGGCTTTACACCAAATGGAGATGGATTCAATGATGTGTTTGAGATTGGTGGCAATGATGCTTGTACTCCTCTTGATCTCATTGTATTTAATCGATGGGGACAAGTAGTGTTTGAACAAAAAGAATACGACAATACTTGGGATGGTCGAAGCAGTAAAGGGACAGAACTTGTCAACGGTACTTACTATATCGTAGTAGACTTTAGTAATGTCGAAAACCAAAGATTGAACAACTCTAGGTACACAGGCTTCCTTGATATCAGAAGAAATTAATCAAAAATATAACATTCAAATCATGAAATATTTATTTTCAATAGTTATCATATTACTCTGTTCAGGGCTCCAGGCACAACAGGATTTTTTATTGACCAATTTTAGTTCTAACTCCCTCTTTATAAACCCAGCCATAGCTGGTAGTAATGGATACAAGCAAGGCACACTTTTCTTCAATTATAGAGATCAGTGGATGGGACTAGATGGTTCACCTAGGACGATGATGGTCGGAGGAGAGTATAATCTATTCAATGATCGGATTGGTTTAGGAGGTTCTGTATCTCGTGAAAGTATTGGCATTGATAACCGTATTGACCTAATTTCTAATATTGCCTATCGACTGCCACTTGAGAGAAAGAATGAATATCTCTCTTTCGGTTTGAGAGTTGGGTCTCACATCTTCTCTAGCGAGTTTTCATCGGTCAGTTACAATGATTCTCAAGACCTGATATATGACAGTCAAAATGACCAATTTCATGTCTTGACTATTGGAACTGGCCTTTATTACAAAATTAAAAATTCGTACATCGGCCTCTCAGTACCATCTATCGTAGCGGTGAGCCAAAGCACAGCTCCTTTTAGGACAAGACACTTTTATCTGCATGCAGGCACCAAGTTGTACTTTAATGATTATAATGACTTTGCATTGGAGCCAGCGATTTTGCTTAAGTATGAATTTGCAGTACCAATCCAATATTCAATAGGGGCGAAGTTGTGGTTGGTTTCAAAATTCGGAGTAGGGGCATTGTATAGAAGTAGTGATGGATTTGCTGTCTCCAGCCATCTGAAAATTAGCGACTTTCTAGATTTAGGTGCATCTTATGATGTCAACACCTCCGAACTTAATCAAGGAAATATTGGCAGTATCGAAGTCTATGTAGGGTATAAAATTAATAATGATGATGCTGATCCGTTTAGATAAAGGACGTTAAGTTTTATTCCATTGACATGCATCAAGGCGGATAATCTTTGTGATCATTCGCCTTGTCTTATTTGAGTTGGTAATTTTGAATCTAAAGTTTCCCGTACTATCCTCAAAGACTCTGTTCTCTCATGAAGGATATAAGCATTTAGATCAGGAGTAGGAAAAGTTAAAGATCAAAACATATTACAAAAATTAGTAATATGATAATATTCTAACTATATTTGGTTTGCGATTTACATATAGTGTCTATCACTACTCACTACAAATATACTCTGAAAGCCTAATGTTTTTGAAAAGACAATGCGAACTCTAGGTCAGAAGAGAATGTTATATGTACAGTTAAAATGATACTTACCGTAAAAAGTATAGAAAATAGATTAAATTCGAACTAACGATAAACTACATGTAATATGCTTAAGCAGAATTTGAGTCAGAAGATGTTGCAGAAGCTATCTCCTCAGCAGATACAGTTGATGAAGCTATTGCAGATACCTACGTCTACACTTGACCAACGTATTAAAGAGGAGCTCGAGGCAAATCCTGCACTTGACGAAGGAGAAGTGGATAACCAAGAGGTATTCGACTTAACTGATGAAGAGTACGAGAAAAATGATCAAGAGGATTTTGAATTAGACGACTATCTTAAGGATTACATTGACGACGATCCTGTTACTTATAAGACTAAGTCATCAGAAGATTTCAGTACAGATAATGAGCAGAAAGCAATTCCAATTGCTGTAGAATCTTCATTCCATGATCACTTGAAGGATCAAGTCGGTATGATGCAATATGATGAACAGAAGTTATTCGACATCGCTATGCAAGTGATTGGAAGTATTGACAGTGATGGTTATCTGCGAAGAGAGAATATTGCAATTAAGGATGACCTACTATTCTCTCAGAATATTGAAGCAGAAGAGAATGAAATAGAGCAAGTGATACAACTCGTACAACAGTTCGAACCAAAAGGATTAGGAGCTAGGAATCTTCAAGAATGCCTACTTATCCAGATGGAGGCGAAGGCGAATGTCGAAGTAGAAAAAGTCAAAAGACGTTGTCAACAATTAGCTGTCAAGATTCTTAAGAATCATTTCGAAGAGTTTTCTAAAAAACACTATACCAAGTTACAGAAAAACCTATTTATCTCTGAAACAGAGTTGCGAGATGCCATAGGCGAGATTTTGAAGTTGAATCCAAAACCTGCGAGCAATTTTGCAGGTGCTGGTCAGAGGACTCAGCAGTATATTGTCCCTGATTTTCACATTCAGAATAGAGATGGAGAGCTAGAGTTGACGCTAAATAATCGAAATGCTCCAGACCTAAGAGTCAATGATCACTATCAAGACATGTTGAAGTCATACAAGGTGACCACTGAAGTTAGAAAGTCGACTAAGAAAGAGAAAGAGGCTGTGATGTTTATCAAACAGAAGATAGATTCAGCGAAGTGGTTTATCGATGCAATCAAGCAAAGACAAGCGACACTTTACAATACGATGTATTCCATTATGCAATTCCAGTACAACTTCTTTATGACTGGCGATGAGAAGCGACTCAAGCCGATGATATTGAAAGATATCTCTGAGATTACTGGATTAGATATATCCACAATCTCCAGAGTTGCCAATAGTAAGTTTGTTCAGACTGAATTTGGAACTAAGAAGTTGAAGGACTTCTTCTCAGAATCTTTACAAGCACAAGATGGGACATTGGTCTCTACACTTGAGGTGAAAAACATCCTAGGAGACATCATCGTTGCTGAAAATAAAAGAAAGCCATACTCAGACGAAAAGTTGAAAATGTTGCTTGGTAAAAGAGGGTACAATATCGCTAGACGTACTGTCGCTAAATACCGTGAACAACTCAATATTCCTGTAGCAAGACTGCGTAAAGAACTTTAGAAGTTTTTCAAGATGGACGTAGATAAGGCACTCCAGACGATGATTGATAATATGCCAGACAAGACTGGCAAGTCTCTCGATCAATGGAAGGTGATCTTGTCCAAAGAATCATTTGAAAAGCATATGCAAGGAGTCAATTTTCTCAAGAAGACTCACGGCGTTACACATGGATTTGCGAATACTATCGTCAAATTGTGCTCGTCTGATCAAGAGGAAGTAGTTGACCTAGTTCAAGCTCAATACTCTGGCAAAGAGAGTCTGCGACCAATCTACGATGCCATAATAGCTTACATCGCTAAACTTGGATCAGATGTCAAAACAACACCAAAAAAGTCCAGTGTCAGCATTATCCGTAAGCGTCAGTTTGCCCTCATCAAGCCGGCTACAAAATCAAGAATAGACCTCGGACTCAAGATCAAAGACAAGCCAGTTGGTGGTAAACTGGAGAACTCTGGTCCTTTTGGTACGATGTGTACCCACCGAGTGAAACTCTCTTCTGTTGCAGACTTCGACCAAGAAGTCAAAAGCTATATCAAAGAAGCTTACAATGCTTCAGTTTAACTGAAATAACAGTCTTTTCTCGCCATATCTGTTTATGCATATTAGCATTTAGATTTGCTCGTTCAACGAGTGGGTTTCAGTTATGTAGACAAAATCTAAATAAGATGCCAGCTTTTCTCATGACACTTCGATGACACTTCTCTAGACCTTGCACTCTATTTTTGTATAGAATATATGCAACTGCGTCACCTTAATATTATCACGATTACTCATCAGAGACTTTCTGTTGAAGAATTGGGCCATTTCGTTATCAAGACGGATGAAGGTGTCCTGTTAGAAGACACTCTTCGTGGTTTGAAAGAAGCGTTTGACATCGATGAAATCATCTATCTCAACACTTGTAACAGAGTCAGCTTCATTATGTCAAGACAGTCAGGTGTTAATGATGATTTAGTTGAGCAAGTTGTCAAGTATATTAATCCAACACTTTCTGAGTCTATCATCAAGCGATTGCCAAAGTTTGTAGATCAATACACAGGTATTAAAGCAATCAAGCACCTATACCAAGTTGCTTCGTCCGTAGATTCTTTGGTAATTGGTGAACGGGAGATATTCAGACAATTCAGACAATCTTACCAGTTTGCTAGTGAGCATAAGTTGTGTGGCGATTATATGAGATTAGTAGAGCAAGCTACAGTCAACACAGCCAAGTATATCTATACCCATACAAAGATTGGCGAACGACCTGTCAGTGTTGCTTCATTATCATTCAAGAAGATGGTCGAGTCTAACATCACGAATCACAATAAGGTGTTACTTATCGGTACAGGTGAGACGAACACTAACGTTGCAAGATTCATGAAGAAGCAAGCATTTAGTAATGTATCCGTATTCAATAGGACATTAGATAATGCGAGTACAATTTCAGAGTTGTTAGATGCACCATCTTATCACTTGTCAGATCTCGAGGATTATCAACAGGGATTTGACTGTATCGTGATCTGTACGGCTTCTACAACGCCAATTATTGACCTCGATCTTTATAAGTCACTTGTAGGTAAGGATGATAGTCGTAAGGTTATTGTAGATCTATCTGTACCGAGAAATGTCGATAGCCAAGTGATTGAGCAATATGATATTGAATACATCGACGTCGAGAGTATCCGTCAACTTGCAGAGCAGAATATGCAATTCCGTAAAGGTGAAGTCCAATTGGCTCAACAAATCATCGAAGAACGATCTGAAGAATTCGAGTCTTCACTTCAAATCAGAAGGATAGAAAAGGCACTAGGTGGTATCCCGACAGAAATCAAAACGATCAAGCAGACTGCCATCAATAGCGTATTCAAAAAAGACCTGGAAAGTCTTGACACTGAGTCCAAAAATCTTGTTCTACAAATGATGGACTATATGGAAAAGAAGTGTATTGCAGCACCGATGAAAGTTGCCAAAAAGACTATAGGGTAACTTCGATTTACTTAAGTTGATAAATTTGTAATGGGCCATTATTGTTGGCAACTAAAATCCCAGGTATACGTTGCTTACCAATATGAATAAGTTGTATATCTCTGACATCCTTATTAAGATTTAGACCTGTATCCTTAGATTGCCACTTTGACGTAAACCCACCGTTTCCATCTCCTATTAGAATGCATCCTGATCCGGAATCATACCGCTGTGTTTCCACCTCAGTATTAAACTTGTTGCCACCGACAACTATGTCAAGGTTGCCGTCTTTATTGACATCCAAGACTACTGACCCATTGATTGGAGCCATTTGAGCGAGAGGAGGAAGTGGCTTGACTTCAAAAGTTGACCCAGTGTTTTCAAGCAAGACACTTTCGAATATGTTAGCACTCAGATTGATGCCATCATTGAGCTTCTCAGGTGTATATATTTCATCAAGCGATGCAGATGCGAATTTCTCATAGCTGTCAAACTTTTTACTGATAAATGGCATTTGCTCCGTTGAACATTCCTTACCTCTTGTTGGTACCCGCTTGCCATTGTAGATCTTGTTAAGTACAATATCAATAGACCCGCTATCGTCAAAATCATTGGCATTGAGATAAAGTGGTTTTGACTTGCTCGGGTGAAACTTGTTGTTGCTACCAATATTCCCAATGATATAGTCAGTATCTCCATCATTGTCAAAGTCGCCTGCATTGATATGGCTCCACCAACCAGTTGTATTCCCCAATTGATACTGGTCAGTCTTATTGACTAAGCCTTTATCGGTATTAATCAGAACTGTAATCGGCATCCACTCACCTACTAAGATCACATCTAGCAACCCATCAGAGTTGATGTCCTCAGCGATTACATCAGTAACCATCCCGATGTCACTTAGACCATTAGCCATTTCTCTGGTCTTATCTATGATTCCTTGCCTTGTCGTGCTAAGAATATGAGTCTTTGGGGGAGTAGGGTATTTACCAGGTGTTGTACGACCTGCAGTCAATATTTCGAGTAAGCCATCATTATTTAGATCGGCACTCAGGACTGCTTTAGTGCTTGACAGGACTTCTGGGATTTTCACTTTTGTAAATAACCCTGTGCCATCATTCGCATAGAGTCTGTCTTTGAGATAAATATCATTACCTACAAATTCTGAACCACCACCACTAGCAACAAATATGTCTAGATCGCCATCCATATCAATATCAGCGAATGTTGCCCCGACATCTTCAAATGTTCGCTCCATTTCAAATTGTGGATTACTTACTTCCTTGAATGATCCATCATTACTTTGTACATACACCTTACTTGGTTGTCCGGCAGCACCTCCAACATAAAAGTCTTCAAGACCGTCATTATTAATATCAGCAACTGCAAGAGCTGGTCCTTCATTGGATTGACTATGAGGGAGAAGTATCTCTTTGGCGTATTCATTGTGGATATTCTCTATATGGATATGTGGACTAGAGAATGAAGATGATGTGATGTCTGTGAAAAGAGGTTGACTATCTGTGTTTGATAATTTATTCTTACTACCATTCTTCTTAATATTTAATGTAGTATTGATCGATGGGCTATTGATTAGTTGGTGAGTACCGTCTTGCCATTTTACTTCAATGGATGTTATCTTATCTACTTTTCCAAGACCAAAGTGAGTCATTGGTTGGACATATGATTGAAAGCCTCTTGCAAAAGCATAAGTATTGCACTGGACACTATCATTATAGTTGATACATACGGACGCATGTAGTTCGCCACCTTTCTTCATTGGATCCTGAAGAGTGACATTTAGGTAATTTCCGCCTGAGGTTTCTCTAGATGTATTCTTATAGAGAAATGCTTCTTTTTCAAAGTTATTGATAACGAGTTCGAGGTCTCCATCATTATCAAAGTCGGCATATGCAGCACCATTAGAAAATGATGGCTCTGACAGACCGTTTTCATTTGTATTATTTATAAAATCTAGGTTACCTAGATTCGTGAAATATTGATTCGCTAGGGGAGTAGCATCAGCTTTTTGTAAGTGGTCATTGTAGGCATTTTGATCAAATGCATCACCAAGATCTCGTTGTAATTGTTTGAGCTCATTTTTCCAATCATTGTTGAGAATGTCCTTAGAGAAGCCATTAGTGATGAAGATATCTTTATATCCAGAGTTGTCAAAATCGCAGAGTAGAGGTGACCAACTCCAATCAGTCTGTGAGACACCACACATCAGTCCGATATCTTTCATCTGCCCATTACCTGCATTGACATACAAGCTATTGAACATATACTGTTGGATGAATTGCATCTTATTTTTGAGGAAGTTGAAGCTTTCAACGTTCATAGAAGCCATCATCGTCTTATTCCTAAAGTGATCCCCTGGTGTCATATCAACTGTAATCAAATCAAAAAGACCGTCATTATTAATATCTGATGCATCAGTCCCCATCGCGAAGAATGAAGTGTGTCCAAAGTATTCTTTAATTTCTTCCTTAAATGTCCCATTGCCTCTGTTGATGTATAGGAAATCTGGGATAAAGAAATCATTTGATACATAGATATCTAATAATCCATCCTCATTGAAATCTCGTATTGCGTGGCCAAGCCCAAATCCCACTTGAGCGATTCCTGCTGACTCAGTAATATTCTCAAACTGGTTTTTGCCGTCATTTCGATAAATAGCACAAGACTCTCGTTGCTTGATTTTATCTGATAGCGCATTGGTTTTATTGAACCAATCAATATCGGTATTCCCTCTATTACGAATGCTATGATTCAGTATAAAGAGATCCAAGTCGCCGTCATTATCCATATCAAAGAATGAAGCATGTGTACTTCTACCCATGTTGTCAATCTTGAATGCACTTGCTGATTCAGTAAATGTGTTGTTTTTGTTATTAATGTAGAGTTGATTGGCGGTTGCAACACCTGTAGGGAAGGGCCCTGAGTTGCAGACATAGATATCTAGCCATCCATCCGAGTTGATATCTATCAGGGTCAGGCCTGTTGACCACTTGTCTGATTGAATACCAGAGCTTTCTGAGATATCTTCAAAGACTAAATCTCCCTTGTTTAGATAGATTTGATTAGGATTTGAGTTGCCTGAAAAGACGATGTCAACTAACCCATCGTTATTCAGATCACCAGTAGCTACGCCTCCTCCGTTGTAGAAGTAGTCATAGTTGAACATACCTGTATTTTCATCACCTACTGCCGTATTGATAAATGTCAGATTACTCTTGCTACTTGGTACTTTCTGGAATATTGATGACCCAGAATTTGGCATCTTGACAACGTCGTCATTATCTGAATCACTACAACTAAATAATAGCAAGGTTAAAAATCCTAAACAGTAGTTAAGCCTCATTTCGATTGATTTGAATAGGCAAATTAACAATTAGTTTGAAATGTCTAATTGAATATCTGCAGAGATAATCCACAAATTGCTAGAATATGGCGCTAGATTACTTTAGTACGCTTTAGCATACAACACCCGATGCTTTCCTTCCTTGCCAGAATACATACATGCTCCTGTCGGTTCAGGATTATCATCAGGGATACACCTGATCGTAGCTCCTGTTTCTGCTTTGACGGCAAGTTCTGTTTCTGTAGTGCCATCCCAGTTCGCATAGATGAACCCTCCTTTCTCTTCTAACACCGACTTGAATTCGTCGTAGGTGCTTACTTCATGTGTATTATCAGTTCTGAATTGCTTAGCTTTTGCCAAAAGGTTTTCTTGGATCTCTTCGAGGAGGTTTTTGACGTAGTCGGCGATACCATCGATTGCGACTGACATCTTTTCCTTCGTATCTCTTCTTGCAACTTCGACGACATTGTTCTCTAGGTCTCTTTTACCGATACCTAGCCTAACTGGGATACCCTTCATCTCATATTCTGCGAATTTGAATCCTGGTCGAGTCTTCTTATCTGCATCGTAGATCGCTGTGATACCGATCTCCTTGAGCTCAGCTATGATCTTCTCGGCCACTGCTGTGATTTCTCCATTCGCTTTAGGGATCGGAACGATGACAACCTGTGTTGCAGCTAATCTTGGCGGGATGACAAGTCCATCGTCATCAGAGTGACACATAATGAGTGCTCCGACAAGTCTAGTAGAGACTCCCCAAGACGTTGCCCACACAAAGACTTCCTTATTATTATTATCTAGGTACTTGACGTCAAATGCTTTCGCAAAATTTTGTCCTAGGAAGTGTGAAGTTCCAGCTTGGAGTGCCTTGCCATCTTGCATCATTGCTTCGATTGTATAGGTGTCATTAGCTCCTGCAAATCGTTCGTTTGCTGTCTTGGCACCCTTGATTACAGGCATTGCCATATAGTCCTCTGCGAATCGAGCATATACCTCATGCATTTTTTTCGCTTCTTCTACTGCTTCATTTTTAGTTGCGTGAGCAGTGTGACCTTCTTGCCATAAGAACTCTGCAGTACGCAGAAAAGGTCTTGTACGCATCTCCCATCTTACGACATTGGCCCATTGGTTAATGAGAAGCGGAAGATCTCTATATGACTTGATCCAGTTACGGTATGTGTCCCAAATGATAGTCTCCGAAGTCGGTCTGACAATCAACTCTTCTTCCAATTTGGCGTCAGGATCGACGACCACTCCTGGTCCGTCAGGATTATTCATCAATCTGTGGTGAGTGACTACAGCACACTCTTTTGCAAAGCCTTCTACGTGCTCTGCCTCCTTACTTAAGAAAGACTTTGGAATGAATAAAGGGAAGTAGGCATTGACATGGCCAGTTTCCTTAAACATCTTATCGAGCTGGTTTTTCATATTCTCCCAGATGGCATAACCATGCGGTTTAATAACCATACATCCTCGTACAGGGCTGTTCTCAGCCATTCCTGCTTTCTTTACGATGTCATTGTACCATTGTGAATAATTCTCTTCACGAGGTGTAATCTCCTTTGCCATAGGTATTGGATTTTCCGTTTTTTGATTGTGATGGCCATCAGTAAACCATACGATAAGGACGTTTTTCAATTTAATTAACTGACTTAGTCCAGATTATTAAGTTCTTTTTAACTATAAATCTGCGACAAAAGTAATAATTTGGTGTTGTAAGTAATAGATAGAAAGACTATCTACCTTATTTAACATCAAAATTATCTTATTATGAAATTCTATTCCTTAATAACAAGCATCTTGCTGATCGGAAGTTTAAGCCTTTCAGCACAGTTTGATGACCTGTATATGACATCTAATCCTGTCATCGAAACGGCATCATTCGACAACGACAATGCGTATGCGTATAACGATGGTTATAACGAGTACGACGATTATGGAGACTATAGTGACTATGAGTACTACAGTGACTATGATGCCTACTACACATCAAGAATCAGAAGATTCAACAGATTTAACAGAAGTAACTTCGGTTATTATCACCCGTACAACTCTTTCGCGTTCAATGACCCTTATGCATTCTATGCTGGGTACAATGATCCATTCTACAGAAACTTTGCTTACAATCCATTTGGAAGGTATAACAGAGGTATCACAATCGTAATCGGTAACAGATGGGCTAACCCATATGGTTACAATTATTGGAACAACCCTTATGCATATAATGGCTGGAACAACTATGGTTACAACAGTTGGGGTAATCCGTATGGATACGGAGGATGGAACAATGGTTGGAATAACGGATGTCCTCCAGGAGGTGCATATGGTTACAACTCAGGTTGGAACAATGCAGGATTCAACAATGGTTACTCAGGTGGTGGTAACAACGGAGGAGGAGTCTATGGAGCAAGAGGTGGAGGATCTACATCTAGTTCAACAAAAGGTATCGATAAGAACCCAAGATCAGTTCAGCCAGGAACAGTTCAGCCAGGTAAGAGTGGTGTAACTGCTGCTCCAGGAAGTATAAACACTCAGAATGGTAGAGTTCTACAAAATGAGTCTGGTACAGTAAGAGGCAGTCAGCCACAGACAGTACCTACACAGAGAGGAACAACTGGTAGAACGTATAGCAGAAGTACGTCGCCGACTACAAGATCTACAGCTCCTACGACTAGGTCAACGAGCCCTACGACTAGATCTACAAGTCCTACAACAAGTCCTACAACTAGATCGACAAGGTCTTACTCTAGATCAACTAGTCCTACGACAAGGTCAAGTAGTACAAGATCTACTAGTCCTTCTACTCAATCTAGCTCTTCATCTAGAAGTAGCAATACTAAGTCTTACAGATCTAGTACACCGAGTAGAAGTTCAGGATCAAGCAGATCTTACAACAGTGGATCTTCTAGCAGAAGATCAAGTGGATACAACAGTAGCTCACGAAGTTCAAGGTCTTCTAACTTTGGATCATCAAGAAGCTCTAGTTCTAGAAGCTCAAGCTCAAGCTCTAGATCGACATCTTTACCTAGGTCTTCGAGAGGAGGAGGTAAGTAATACTTGCAATAGGTGTATTCGCTATGACACCTTAAGAACATAGCAGCACAAAATAATAAGAGTCAATAAGGATAGAATTTTGATATCTGGAGGGTAATGATCAAAGATTACCCTCCATTTTTTTGCCAAATTGCCATCGTTTTTGTAACCTTATCCGAGGTGACAATAAGATTGCAATGCATACCATAATAATCTAAGATCAAACCAATAAAAAACACCTATGAAAAAGATAATTACATATATCATACTGCTAGCCTCCACAGTCGGGTCAGCCCAAAATATCACTGAGGCAGTCAGATACTCCTCCCTTAACCAACAAAGTACTGCAAGAGTTGCTGGTGTCGCAGGCGCCTTTGGTGCAATGGGTGGAGATATAGGTGTTGTCACCCTTAACCCAGCAGGAATTGGAGATTTTCGTAAGAGCGAATTTGTTATTTCTCCTACCATATTTTCAATCTCAACAGATGCTGATATCAATGGAGCTGACAATCCTACCACAACAGACCTCAACTCTAAACTCACAATAGGAGCATTAGGTGTTGTATTCAGTGGGCAACCTCGAGGAGGAAAGTTTCAGACTTCCAACTTTGCGATTACCCTAAACAAGAGAACAACACTGAGACAGCGATTTGCTTATGATGGATTGACGCAAGGAAGCATTACAACTAGATTTGCCGAAAGAGCAAATGGTAATCCTCCTGAGAATTTAGACCAGTTTGAAGGATTACTTGCATTTAATGCAGGTGCTATTTTTGACTTTGACGGTGATAACTTTTATGATACTGACTTCAAAGAGTCAACGGTCGTGCAAAAAGGTCAAGAGATTATCCGATTTGGAGCTGTGAATGATATCAATCTTACGTGGGGAGGCAAGTTAAGCGAGAACATCAATATTGGATTAGGAGTAGGTATTCCAGTTGTTTCCTATGAAGAAGACAAACTCTACGTTGAAAGAGATGAGCCAGAAGACTTTATACCAGCCTTCAATAGTTTGGAGTATCAAGAAAATCTTATTACGAGCGGTGTTGGATTCAATATTAGAGGAGGAGTGCAAGGTGAGCTACTAGAGAAGTTCAGAGTCGGTCTATCAATGCAATCACCGACATGGTTTAATTTAAACGATGACTATTCAACTTCTTTGACTTATAGCTTTACTGATTCGCCAACAGAAGGCCCAGTCGTGACCACAGCTGATTCACCAAACGGTTCATTTAGATATCGTCTAAAGACTCCTTGGCAAGCAACAGGAAGTGTGGGGATGATACTTAGGTCAGAATCATTAAATGGATTCATCAATCTTGATGTAGAGTATCTAGATTACACTAACAACGAATTTGACTTCGAACGATTTGGTGGAGAACTCGGCGATATCATTCTTCAAAATGAGGCGAATGATGCCATATTTGATCAACTACAGAATGCTATCAATCTTAGATTGGGAGGAGAGGTCGCTTACAATAAGATAAGAGGTAGAGCTGGAGTAGCGATGATCTCTAGTCCATATCTTGAACAGTCTGGCCGAGACTTTGCATTGTCTGCTGGACTTGGATTTAGATTCGATGGGCTTTATATCGATTTTGCTTGGTCAAGACGAAATCAAACAGAAGGTTACATTCCCTATTTATTGACAGGTAACCCTGCAGATAATCAAATCGTAACCGTAGAGCAAGGGTTAACAAACCTTGATATCTCAGTAGGCTTTAAGTTCTAAGTAAAAGCAATATGACTATCTAGCTTCACAGCTTGTAACTTAATCTTAGTAATACAATAATTGTAACTCTTGGGCACCGCCATTATTGATCTCTTTAGTCCCTACGATCTCAGGATAATCCTGTATCATATTGAGGACTTCAGTTTTTAATTGCCCGGTACCTTTGCCATGAATAATGACAACAGATAATTTTCTACTCTGTATCGTTGCTCTGATAAATGCATGGCATTTTCTAATCTGATAGTCTATGATATGAATCGGATTAGAGTTAGCAATGGTTGGATTGAGTCGTTCAATATGGAGGTCAATGGAGTCGCCGAAGTTATCTACTTCTCGATATTTTTTTGTTTTATTCTGGACTACAGTCTTGATTGCTTTTTCCTCGTACCTGACTAAGTATTTTGCTGGGACTAGAGTGATCTTACCATCAGTTTTGAGCCTGACTTTTCCACTCTTACCTATGCCTTCAAAGATGCCCTTGACTCCAGACTTTGTACTCATTATGGGGTCTCCAATCCACAGTGATGATATATCTAGCATATTATCAAATATTTAAAAATTAATAAAAGCGATTATATCGACTTTAGTTCTATCAATGTAATCTCTGGCCACATACCGACTCTACCTGGAAAGGCCAAGAAACCAAACCCTTTGTTGACATAAAGATACTGGCCGTTCTCTTCATATAGACCGCTCCAATGCTGATATCTGTACTTGGCAGGACTCCATTTGAATCCTGGCATTTGGAAGCCAAACTGCATCCCATGTGTATGACCACTTAGAGTAAGATGAATGTGCTTAGGATTTGCTTTGACCTTCTCTTCCCAATGCGTAGGATCGTGTGACATCAATATCGTGAATGCATCATCCTCAACACCTGTCAATGCTTTGTCTAAGTCACCTATTTTGGGAAACCATCGACCTGCTCCCCAGTTTTCAACTCCAACAAGTGAAATTTGATCTCCGTCGATATCTATTGTTCTAGTCGCATTATTGAGTAAGTCAAATCCCATTGACTCGAACTTCTTATAGAATGAAGACCAGTAGGAATCTATAGCAGACAAATCATTTTTGGGTACACCGTAATAATCGTGATTCCCTAGGACAGCGTATTTACCTTTTTTTGCCTTGAGTTCACTGAAGATATCCATCAATGGATCAATCTCATCCTTATCTGTATTGACTAAGTCTCCTGTAAAACAAATGACATCTGGATCTAGTGCATTTACCATATTGACACCGCGTCTCACATCTTTTCTACTGTCTATACTTCCTGAATGTATATCTGAAATTTGAGCTACTTTGAATCCATCAAAAGCGGCTGGCAAATCCTTAAATGCCAAGCTAATGGTATTGACTTGAAAGTGATATTTGCCACGAGTGATTCCATACAACATTGAGAAAAGTGGAATAGCAGAAATGCCAGCAGCTAGCTGCGAAACGAATCTTCTCCTGCTAGGATAGGAGACATCTGAGATTGTACTTTCTGTAAAAGGAGTAGAAAGTAGACTCCCAATATAGCCAACTATTCGCAAGAGGTCTTGCACCAGAATCGCTCCACTGAAGATCAATTTGGTTACAAACGAAGTAAACACTATCCCTATCATCATATTCAGCTCCGTAGATCGAAATACTTCACCTGCTCTTAACCCAAAGTACATTTTGTACAGTGCATACAACACAACGACACTTTGTAAGAGGTATACTAGGGTAAATATCTTCTTGGACTGAGGAGTATCAAAGATTGGTCTTAACCCAAAGTATGTATAGAGTTCTACGATTAAAAATAACGTAACGAATATGCCTAGTTTTCCCATAAGTATTGTCGAGCCGACCTTAAGTCTAACGACTAATATTAAGTTCAAGTTTAAGATTAAGTCCCAATCTAAGAAAAATCATCCCATTTACTAATTCACCTATACCAAAGTCTAAGATTTAAATCTAACTCTAACTAATACACTCAAATGCCTCTTAAAGTGATATATTTGTTTTTGTTATCATATGACAGTGATCGGATAAATTAGATTGATTGATGAGTCAAGAGAAAGAGCAAGTAAGCCCAATATCTTCAGGAAAAATTGTCCCACTTGAAGGGATGTATCAAGATTACTTCTTGGACTATGCATCCTATGTCATCCTTGAGAGAGCAGTACCTGGCATCAATGATGGTCTCAAGCCTGTACAACGACGTATCTTGTACAGTATGAAAGAGAAGGATGATGGTCGCTATCACAAAGTCGCCAACCTTATCGGTCATACGATGCAGTATCATCCACATGGAGATGCAGCCATTGGAGATGCACTTGTCAATCTCGGTCAGAAAGACTTGCTCATAGATTGTCAGGGTAACTGGGGTGACTATCGTACTGGAGACTCAGCTGCTGCGCCTAGATATATCGAAGCACGACTGACAAAGTTTGCTCTAGATATCGCTTTCAACCCGCAGACAACTGAGTGGCAGATGTCCTATGATGGTCGTAATAAAGAACCGATTAATCTACCAATGAAATTTCCTCTAGTCCTTGCGCAAGGAGTAGATGGTATTGCGGTCGGATTGTCTACTAAGATATTACCTCACAACTTTGGTGAGTTGATCAAGGCATCAATCTCTCACCTCAAGGGTAAGCGAGTCAAGATCTATCCAGACTTCCAGCATGGAGGTAGTATAGATGTGTCGGACTATAACGGAGGAAAACGTGGAGGTAAGGTTAAGGTCAGAGCCAAAATAGAAATCGTAGATAAGAATACTCTAGCTATCCGTGAACTACCTTACGGCATCACGACTAACAATCTGATCGATAGCATCCTCAAGGCAAATGAAAAAGGTAAAATCAAGATCAAAAAGGTCATTGACAACACCGCCAAAGATGTTGAGATACTTCTAGAGTTGCAAAATGGGATATCACCGGACCTGACATTGGATGCCTTATATGCATTTACCAATTGTGGAATCAGTATATCTCCTAATGCCTGTGTGATCATAGACAATAAGCCTCACTTCCTTACAGTAGAAGAAATATTGAGGACATGTACTGACAATACTAAGAACTTACTAGGTCTAGAACTAGAGATCAAGAAGAAGGCTCTTGAAGAGAAATGGCATATGGCCAGTCTTGAAAAGATATTCATCGAGAATAGAATCTATCGAGACATTGAAGAGTGTGAATCTTGGGAAGAAGTCCTAGAGACAATCGATAAAGGCCTCAAGAAATATGTCGCTACACCTAGTGACAAAGTTAAAAAGGGAGACAGTAGATTACAACTGCATCGAGATATCACAGAAGAAGATATCACTAGATTGACAGAGATCAAGATCAAGCGAATCTCTAAGTACAATAAGTTTAAGGCAACAGAACTCATCAAGCAGATAGAAGATGAACTTGAGCAAGTAAAGTTTGATATTGCTAATCTCACCGATTTCACAATCGCCTACTATCAGCGCTTATTGGATAAGTATGGTAAAGGTCGCGAGAGGAAGACAGAGATTGTGCAGATGGAAAATATCACACCAGTTGCTGTAGTCGCCAATAATGCCAAGCTCTATACTAATATGGAAGAAGGCTTTGTCGGTACAGGATTGAAGAAAGATACCTTTGTTAAGGACTGTAGTGATATGGATGATATCATTGGATTTACCAAAGGTGGTATCTATAAGGTAGTCAGGATAGAAGACAAGGTCTTCATCGGTAAGCCACTTGTCCATGTAGATGTATGGAAGAAAGGAGATAAGCGGACAACCTATGATATGATCTACACAGATGGTAAGACAGGAGTCACAAGAGCGAAGAGGTTCAATGTCTCGGCAGTTACAAGAGCTAAGGATTATGATCTCACCAAGGGAACACCAAGGTCTAAAGTCCACTACTTCACTGCCAACCCTAACGGAGAGACTGCCAAAATCCAAATACAACTCTCTCAAGGATGTAAGGCGAAGAAAAAGACACTCGAGTTTGACTTCTCATCTATAGATATTAAGGGTAGTAAGTCTCAAGGAAATATCGTCACCAAGTATCCTATCAGGAAGGTGACAGTGTTGGAGACTGGCACCAGTTCATTAGGAGCGGTTGACATATATATGGATGAAGTAAGCGGAAGACTGAATAAGGAGGGTAGAGGTATCCAGCTAGGTGCCTTTGACTCAGATGATTTGATCATACAGTTACTTAATAATGGTACTTACGAGTTATGGCCATTAGATATGAATAAGAAGTTCGATCCGAGTCGAGCTCAAATGATTACAAAGTGGGATCCTGAACAAGTCATCACAGCTATCTACTACGATCCAGAGAAAGATTGGACTATGGTAAAGCGATTCAACATCGAATCTACCAAACCAGAAACACCATACATCTTTATTACTGAAGCATCCGGCTCTAAGCTTTATGCAGCTACCATAGGAGAAGGCGCAACACTTGACTACGTATATAAAGATGGTAGAAAGAATGCTGATCTTAAAATCAGTACTGATGACCTGGTAGATATTAAAGGATGGAAGGCGAAAGGCAACAAACTACGTACAGGTAAACTCGTCAGAGCAGAATTTACGCCGCCTATTGTCAAGCAAACACCTAAAGCGAAAGGCAGCGACGAAGAGCCATTAAAGCCTGGCGACGTCATTGAGCTAGATTTTTGATGCTATTAAGTAAATAGTCATCATTTATCGAAAAGTCACTTCCTGCCCTTGAAAGGGTAGGATCGAGTAAGGGTAGACTTATCCAAGTCCACAGGAGGATCGAAGAAGAGTAAGCAGTCCCAGTTACCCATTACCCATTCTACAAGCACCAGCGCCTACAGTCACGTTACTAAGACAGTATATAATCTTTATATCATATGACCGTATGCACTTGGTTTTGTGTATTCTCCTTAACATATTAAAAAAAGATTTATAAATATTTTTTGGCAGTTTGCTTCGATTTTTGGAGTGTGTTGTTATATTTGTGTCGAATATGATGTAATCACACGAGAGTTGAAGAACTTAAGTGGTCATATTCATTAAGCGTATAGCAATGATTACAATAGCCAACTGAGTTTTTAAAGAACCACAATCTATCTTTAGTGATACGTCTGCTCAATCTAAGCGACGAAATCAATGACGTATCATCTCACCCAGTTCGCATTTGTTCTCACATTGTTACTTACAAGTTTGGTTTAATATGTATTAAGGCTTCAGCGGCGCAACGGCATCACTGATTTCTAACTGCATTCTAAGCGGTCTATCTGACAGCACAATGGTGTTGTCCGGTGCCATAATACTATTTGGTTGGCTAAAATCGATACGAAATCAAATTCTTTAAACATTAAATTTTTTAACCCAAAACTCAATCTCATGAAGTTTAAATTTTTAATCGGGTTGTTTATGATGCTAGGGCTCTCTGTTGGAGTTAATGCTCAGTCGTTTCTTGCACCAGCTGATGCTGTTGCTGCTATAGAAGATGCTGTCATTAATATCGGCAATTATGCAGTAAGCGTTGATGCACCTGTAAACAATGACGATCAAGTGAACAACGCTGGTAATACAGTGCCCACTGATGCGCAAATTAAGACAGCATTTGCTGCTTTCTTGACTGAAATCCAAGGTTCTATTAAGACCCTTAATGACACTCAAGCTGGCTATAACGATGTCGTAGCAAGATTCTCAGCAAACGCCAATACTACTGGTCGTATAGCTGGTCTTGATGCTGCAAAAGATTTTGCACTTACAATTATAGCTAACTAAAAACCAACTTACAATGAAGAAAATTTTATTTACTACTTTAATTGGTGTGTTAGTCTGTTTTATGGCTAATGCACAAACTATGGTTACATTCACAGGTGGTCCAGGAGAGATTCTCTCTAATGAGACTCTATGTACTGAGGATGTAACTAGCGACTTACCCCTTTGTATGAATGGGGCAAGTATACTATTCTCAGGTACACCACTTACTGTGATTGGACCTGTAGAAGTCGTTATTACTGATGTGGAACACACATGGGCTAGTGACGTAGATTTTGACATCGAAATGGGAGGTGTAACACTACAATTATCAGATGGTAATGGTGGAAACAATGGACTAGAAGTTGGCACTGGTGTCCCAGCTCCTTGTACTCTTGAGTTCGCAGATGTGAACACACAAGATCCTAACCCATGGGCATCTGAATTAACATTTGGAGGATGTCCACCGCCTTTCTTTGCGGAGGATGGTTCTTTAGATGGTACATTCGGTGGTATTGATATTTCTGGTGCTGGTAATAGTCCTCAAATTAAGTTCACTGATAACGTAGGCGGAGATGATGGATCATATGGTGGATGGACTATCACATTCTTTTTAGATGATGCTGAGATTCAAGCTGCTATAGACGCATGTCCTGACGTATTAGAGTGTACACTTGAGGCTTCTGAGCCTGTTGTACCTTTAGAAGCAGGAGAGTGTGATGAAGCAGTGTTCTTTGACGTATTCTCTACGACATGTGAGGTCTGTACGTCTGAGTTGGCAATCATACCAGCAGGTGTACTTACTGGTAGCTCATTCGGTATTGAGGAGATGTTCGGAGCGGACGGTAGCCTTATTGGTGTAGAAGTTGGAGAGTCTATGGATGGCAACCCAGTTAGTTATACTATAACAATGCCTTCAGCTGGATCTTTCTCTGCTGATGTTTCTGAAGATGGTGATTCATTCTGGGATCCATTTGATGTAACTTTAGATGGTAACGTTCTTTTCTCAGACGGATCTGGATCTGTTTGTGAAGAAGTAATGGCTGGATCTACATTCGCTATTGAATTTGGTACACCATTCTTTGGTGATACTGGATTTGACGGACCTGTAACAGTATCTAACATTGCATTGACAGACTTCAACTTCCCTTGTTTGGAAGTAACACAAGTATCTGGACCTGAGTCAGGAGATTTCCTTGCGCCAGGTGACTATGTGTCTGTATTTGAATATTCTGTAGTTGACGCTGACCCTGCTGACCCTTGTGGTTCTATCGTAGGTGATCCATTAACTTTAGAAGTGCCATTAACTGTTCTAGATTATGACGGTCCTGTATTGTCTGCTCTAGCATGTAATGATCACGTGAACATT
This sequence comes from uncultured Saprospiraceae bacterium, assembly GCA_938041445.1. Taxonomy (GTDB): domain Bacteria; phylum Bacteroidota; class Bacteroidia; order Chitinophagales; family Saprospiraceae; genus JAHDHH01. The sequence goes on along the minus strand of CALISO010000102.1, from coordinate 2,276 downwards.
TCTCTAGATGAGAACTGTGAGGTTGTTCTTGGAGCTGATATGTTCTTAGAAGGTGGACCTTATGCTTGTTATAACACTTACACAATGACTGTATCTCCTTTCGGAGTTGATTCACAAGCATTCGATGTAGCGCCTGAGACACCAGTTTCTCTACCTTGTGGAGAACACACAATGATGATTAGTGACGGAGTTAACACTTGTTGGGGAACATTCCTTATCGAAGATAAGATTGCACCTACATTTGAAGTGTCTGACCTTTCTGTTACTTGCGTAGAAGATATTCCAGTAATTTTAGCTACAGGAGGTACATTCGGAGAACCGATCGTACTTATTGCAGAAGATGTAACTACAATAGGAGCATCTATTGTTGAAGGAACAGTTGAAGAATTCTGCTTTGAATTGAGCGGTACACCAGCTTGTCCATCATTATTGGATATTAATATTGACATTCAGGCTACTCACTGGGGTAATATGACGATGTCTATCGTTTCACCAGCTGGTACTGAGATTATCCTTTGGGATCCAGGAGCAGGAGGAACATGGTCTTGTCCTACATTTGGTACAGGTATTATGGATATTACGATTGATGACGATTCTCCAGACCTTCCACTTTCTTGCGTAGATTTCCAAGGTGGTGGTATGTGGAACACACAAAGTATCAACGGATCAGGAACACTTGCTGACCTAGAAGGAGAAGATCCATCTGGTGAGTGGTGTATTGTATTCGATGTAAGTACTGCGTTTGATGGTACAACTGATATCTTTGGATTAGCTGTACAGGTTAATGATTTAGATTCATCTTGTGATGGTTCTGATCAGTTCCCAGTACCTAATGCATCTGAATGTGAGTGTCAATCATACTCATTTGCTGATACATCTACTACAAGTGATTGTGGAGAGGGAACTGTAACAAGAACTTGGATTTGTACTGATAAAGCTGGTAACCAATCTGAAGGTGTTGTACAGAACATTACAATTTCTCCTCTTGGTCTTGACCAATTAGGTGACACTTGGTTCGTACCACCTGCTACTATTGAGTTACCATGTGGAACAGGAACTGATCCTTATGACATCGCTGCATTCTTTGACGATCCTTCTACTGAAGATTGTATTGATGACAACGATTGTCCTGATGATGTTATTGAATTTAACGAAGGTATCGTATTTGGTTTCCCTTACTACTTCGCTTGGGGTTGTAACTCAGGTTGTAACGCTAAGAACGAAGAGCATGCTCAACCAATCGATAACAACGTATGTAACCTTTTTGTAACTTACTCTGATCAAGATATCGCTGCATGTGGTGATGACTGTGCAGGTAATGCTAAGGTTATCAGAACTTGGACTGTACTAGACTGGTGTACTGCTGAAACTATCCCTTATGTACAAATCATTAAGGCTGTAGATTTAGATGCTCCAGAAATTACTGTACAAGATGCGTCATTTAGCGTTAGCCCTTGGGGTTGTGTAGCTAGTGGAGCTCTTCCTGCACCTGAGCACTTATTTGATGCTTGTGCTACTAACCTTTCTTATACAGTTGCAGGGCCTGCAGGTGTAGGTATTTCTCAGTTACCAACTGGAGATTACGCTGCATTCGGTATGCCTAAAGGTGAGCACACATTTACTTACTATGCTGAAGATTGTTGTGGTAACGTAGGTGAGACTACAATGACTGTTACAGTTGTTGATGATACTCCTCCTACTGCTATCGCTATCCAAGATATCGTAGTGAGCTTGACAAGTGGTGGATTTGATGAAGGTGGTATAGCTGCAGTTTATGCAACTAGCATCGACAACGGTTCACACGATGGTGACTGTGGTCCTGTACACATTGAGGTGAGAAGACCTGATAGTGCACCTGATTGTACTAACGTTGGAAACAATGGTTACAACAACAACGTAACATTCAACAACAACGGTAATCCTCAAGATAACAACAATGACACTGACGGAGGACAATTCGTTAAGTTCTGTTGTGAAGATTTAGAAGGAGCTGGAACTTACACAAGTTTTGATGGCCAAGAAGTTCAGTTTATGGACAGCATGGTTGTTATCCTAAGAGTTTGGGATGATGGAAACTGTGATGGTATCCCTGGTGGACCTGCAGTAGCTGGTGTTCCAGATAACTATAACGAGACTTGGGCATATGTGCAAGTGGAGAACAAGTTACCACCAGTAATCGTATGTCCTCCGGACGCAACTGTTACTTGTACAATGGATCTATTGATTCACGATGAGGCATTAGCACCAACAGAAGCTGAGCTAGGAATGTTACTTGC
>CALISO010000101.1 GCA_938041445.1 uncultured Saprospiraceae bacterium | reverse complement strand
TGGCAAGAACATTCAGTCATCTCCAGTCTCACCATCATATAAAATTGCTTAGTTGGTTTAGATTATTAGCTTTACAGTGCCTATGTCATGCTTCTAATGCTATGAAGTTCTTAATCTTTCAAACAATAACAATTCACTATTTAGGGTGTTTTAATAATGTCATTTCGCGATGCATTTTCCAGTATTTTCACATCTTGATTATTCTTTGTGTTACAATTGATTATCTTTCGATTGATTAAATAATGTTATCCTGATTATGAGATTAATATTGATATTTTTTGGAGTGCTACTTGCCCTGAATGGAAGTAGTCAACTTGATGATGGAAGTACTGCACCTAATTTTACCTTAGATGATCTTGATGGGGTCACCCATGAACTCTACGATTATCTTGATGATGGGAAAGGGGCAATCATAGATTTTTCAGCTACATGGTGTGGATTTTGTTGGAATTATCATAACTCAGGTACGCTAGATGATGTCTGGGATATGTATGGCCCTGATGGTTCTGATGAAATCATCATGTTCTTCATAGAAGCAGATCCTGGAACTTCAGAACCTTGTATTTATGGATCAAGTGGATGTAGTGGTGGGTCAATAGGAGACTGGACCGCAGGTGTGGAATACCCAATAATCAACCCTAATGCATCTGATGCATCTGATATCAATAGTGATTATGAAATTATATTTTATCCTACTATCTATGCAATCGGACCTAACTATAAGGCCTATGAAGTAGGACAGCCAAATGTATCAGGATGGGGTAATTGGATTGAATCATTTACCCTTGAGGCCGAGTTTGTAGTCAGTTCAGTTTCTGACTGTACAAATCTGGATCTTGAGCTTGAGGTGACAGGTGGATTTGGATCCTATACATATTTATGGTCAGATGGATCAACTCAATCGACTCTAGTAGATGCGCCAGAAGGTACATATTCAGTAGAAATAACAGATTCTAATGGATATACCATAGAAGTTGGACCTATTGATATTGGGTCAGGAGATGGTATTTCTCTACAGTTAGAAGAAATCGAAGATGTCTCTTGCTATGAAGGTGATGATGGATCAATAGAAGTCTCTGCTGACTTTGGTTCAGGAGACTACAGCTACGAGTGGGATAATGACGAGACTGGTAGTATGATTACAAACCTAGAATCTGGAGAATACACTGTAACCGCCACTGACTTACAAACACTATGTTCTAGTGTTGAGACTTATGAGATAGAGGAACAAGATGAATTCGTTATTGAGGCAACGATAACAGCTGCAGATTGTGATGGTGAGAATGGAGCATTATCTTTAGATGTTGATGGTGGACAAGGTAACTTGACATACTTCCTCAATGGGACATTTGTCAATGGGCCAGAGATAGACGACCTTGCTGCAGGAAGTTATACGATATTCGTTAATGACGCAGTTGGATGTAATACTTCAAAGACAGTTGAGATTGGTCAACCTGCAGTACCAGTCGCGGATACAATTGTTCCTAGCATCTTGACTTGTCAACAATCAAGTATAGAACTCAATGCTGACAGCTCTACCGTAGGGATGAATATTATCTATAGGTGGATGATAGATTCTATTGCAATTGATACAGGCTTGATTGTGCAGACGGATACATTTGGGCTATTTACTCTAGTGGTAGAAGACACAATATCTACTTGTAATGATAGTCTGATGTTTGTAGTTGATGTAGATACTCTCCAACCTACAATTATGGCCGCTACGATGGATTCGGTATTGACGTGTAGTGTGATCGAATCAGTATTAGAAGGCAATTCATCGACTACGGATATCCAAGCAGCTTGGCGGTCATCGGATGGTGTCATTATTAGTGAGTCGCTAGATGCTACCATCAATGCACCTGATACCTATACATTCTCTGTTACAGATACAATCAATGGTTGTCTATCAATAGACAGTGTAATAGTAGCCCAAGATTTGACGACACCAATTATTGAACTGTTGTCAATCGGTACATTAGATTGTGAGACCACATCTACAGAGATATCTACATCTGCCAGTATAGGAGATACCTATCAATGGAGTAGGAATGGAACTGTAATTATAGGTGCTACAGAGTCTAATATAACAGTATCAGAAGTGGGAGACTATTCATTAGTAGCAACAAATGCTACCACGGAATGTACTACTACTGAAACGTATACAGTAGAGTCTGCTACAGACTTACCAGTAATAGAACTATCTCAGCCCCAGGTATTGACATGTAATCAAACCTTGACAACTATCTCAGTCAACCAAGAGGATGACTATGCCTATACTTGGATGGATGATCAAGGTCAAATACTGCTTAGCGATGAGACGGTATTTACAACAAGTGAGCCAGGTTCTTATACATTAGAAGTAAGAAATGTGCTGAATAATTGCACAACTACTTCTTCTTTCTTAATAGAAGAAGATATCAGTTCACCAACCATTGCATTTGCGCAAGCTGATGTTCTGACTTGTAATACGACTTCAGTATCGTTGTCAGTATTAGAAAGTGAAAATGTTGCTTACACTTGGACTACCGAGTTAGGATCCATAGTTGGTGAATCAGATAAAGCTCAGATAGAAGTAGATGCAGCAGCAGTATATATGGTCGAAGCGACTAACCTGATGAATGGCTGTACAAGTATCAGTTTCATAGAGGTGACAAATGATATAGCGGAACCTCAAGTAGCAATTGCACAACCAGATAGATTGACTTGTGATGTCACAGAAGTATTGATACAATCAGAAGTCAGAGATGGCATCACGTATGAATGGACAACTAATATTGGTGCAATAGTCGGCACTAACGATACGAATCAACTAAGAGTGACTCAAGCAGGTCTGTATACATTGCTCACAACAGATGACAATAATGGTTGTACCTCAGAAGCATCAGTAGTTGTAGAAGAATCTATAGACCTTCCAACAATTACACTTGCGGAGCTAGGGACAATTCAATGCAATGAGCCTATTGTCTCTATTGCGTTGGACGCAAATCCTGACCACACATACCAATGGACAACCGACGCCGGAGAAATAGTCACATCTTCTAATCAAGCTCTTATCGAAGTCTCGGCAGCAGGGATGTATACAGTAGTTGTTACTGATCCTACCAATGGCTGTGTAAGTTCTGCATCTTATATAGTAGAGTCAAGTACAGACATCCCAGAAGTGAATATCCAAGGGCAGGCACTCGCTTGTGAAGGAGAAGTAGTCCTGCTATGTAGTGATAATACTGATGATAGCCTGGCATGGTATGTTGATGGAGAAGTGTATGGAACAGAAAGTTGTATCGAAGTCATTGCATCGTCAGAAGTAGAATTGTTCGCTACGAATGAGCAAGGCTGTGAAGGCTCTAGCCAATTTGAAGTGGTACAATATGCGTTTCCAGATTTCCAATTAGCGGCTGATACCTATACTCTCAGTTGTGTTCAGACAGAGATACTTGTGAACTATGAAATAGAGGGTCAAGATGCGTTTAGTGCCGTCTGGAAGGCAGGCCAATCTGTTATTGCTCAAGGAGCTGATGTTTTGATTACCGAGCCTGGCACCTACAGTTTAGAAATCGTCAATAATCAGACTGGTTGTCTAGAATCAATGAACTTCCAGATTGGCATGGATGATACAGTAGCACCTGTATCTGCATTTGATCATGAAGGTCTACTCGCTGCGACATTCACAGACGAGAGTACAGGTGAGATTGAAGGCTACCTTTGGTCATTCGGAGATGGGAATACGTCTACAGAAGCAAATCCATCATACACGTACCAACTACCTGGCTACTATGAAGTTTGTCTCACAGTTTCTAATTTCTGTGGATCTTCTCTACCGGAGTGTCAGACGATCTTGGCCGCAGACCCTATTGTGATATCAAGTACACAAGTGGATTTGATCTGCTATGATGGCGGTACAGGGTTGATCGAGTTGATTTTGGATGCTGGATTGGCACCATATGAAGTGGAGTGGAGTGGTCCTCAAGGCTTTGCAGCAAATGGTACAAGCATCACCAATCTGCAAGCAGGAGAATATCAAGCAATCGTCACCGATCAAGGTATCACTAATCAATTGCTCAACTTTACACTTAACGAATCGGATCAGATCATTGCAACAGCTGATATCACAGACTCTACAACTGGACTATCTGATGGAGCAATCTCAGTTGAAGTATCAGGAGGTAACGGCCCGTATGAATATCAATGGAGCAACGGGAGTACAGATCAAAGCATAACAAATCTAGAAGAAGGTAACTACTCGGTGGTGATAACAGATGCGAGTAATTGTTCAATCACCGAAGAGTATATGGTCAACGGTATCATCTCCTCAACAGCTGAAGTCTCGTGGGCTAAGGATATTACCATCAGTCCAAATCCTTCAACTGGAAGATTTGAATTGCTCCTAAATCAAGTACAACTGCAAGATGCTCAGGTAGACATCATCGATGCAAGTGGAGTCAAAGTATGGAGTGGCATTTACAGACAGACCAATGAACGATATGCCATTGATCTCTCATCACAGGTCACAAATGGGATGTACCTAATAAGAATTACAAAGGCAGGTGAGAGTGTCATCAAAAAAATTGCTATTGTAAAGTAACATTGTATATTTGCAGTCCTAATCCGATTTAGGTTCCTTAGCTCAGTTGGTTAGAGCATCTGACTCATAATCAGAGGGTCCAAGGTTCGAGCCCTTGAGGAACCACA
>CALISO010000100.1 GCA_938041445.1 uncultured Saprospiraceae bacterium | reverse complement strand
ACAACTATCCGCAAGAGCTTACGACCGTATCCTCAAAGTGGCAAGAACAGCAGCTGACTTAGCCGAATCAGAAGATATCTTGATAGAACATCTTGCAGAAGCAATTCAATATCGTAGTTTGGATAGAGAAGGATGGGCAGGGTAGGTATGTAGCAAGTGTTGTATTGTCATATAAAACACAATTGCCTTTTTATGTTATAAGATTTATATCACTCACTCACCCTACTCTCTAGGCAGAGTGTAGATGTAGATATCAAATCCAGTAATCAATCTCCCGTCAAAATCTACAATCCAATAACACTTATTCCCATCTTCGTCTTCTCCATAAACAATCGGGAAATTAGATAAATGCTTATTCAGGGGTGCACCTAACTCTTCAAGGGTGGCAATCTGAAATTGGTACTTATCCATCATGTGGAGTAGGAGAAATTCTATGCCTTTTTCATAATCGAATTCTAAAGGATCAATGCAATCGTTGAAATATTCATCTACCACTCTTCTTGTGACAGTAGCTCCCAGTTTAATTTGTTGAGATACGAGATCTTTATCTTCCAACTCTATGCCGAGGATGATGTTTTCAAAGGCTAATGTCAATCTATTAAAATTAATTGGCTCTTTCTTGTCAGCTTTTATCGGATAATTGCAAGCATAGATTTCTATGGCATCTTTTGCTTCAAAGGAATAATAAAGTCCAAAGTGTTCTTCTCCATTAGAAAACCCGACGACGTCTTGATCTTTGAAGCACATTCCACACTTCATCTCACATCGATTGAATGCCATGATTTCTTCGCTATTCCATGTTTTGATTTTATCAACTAATTCGTCAAAGAAACTATCCTTTCCGATGTCATGGACAAATTTAGAATTTCTTATTTCTTGAATCTTTTCAAGGTTCCTTGTTTTGATTCCGTCCTCTAGATCTTTCAACAGAGAGTCTATAATGGATGATGATGCATACTTACTCAATCGCAATGCACAAGTGGGGTTACTGTAAGTCGGCAACATGAAGTCTTCTAAAGTCTCGTCGATATTAAGACTTCTTAGAAGGTGGACGAGTGGTGCAACTTCAGGATATGAAAAGATGAACTTCTGCGTTGGAAATTGATCAAAGATTATTTTGATATCGATTGTTTCATCTTCGTAAGGATATTCTATCGTTGATTCGATATATAAGAGATCCAAAGACTGTATGACATCACTTTCAATATTTAGATATGACAAATTTGACCCGCGGCCTATCTCTTTTATCGGATTGTTTTCCTTGAATACAGGATGCGTACATTCTACCTCGCAAGTTCCTCCTTTCAATTTGAGACTTCCGATTACTTCTCTTATTTTGCAATAGCAGGCTTGCTTGATTGTAAAATGATATCCTCCCGATATGTCCTCATCGATAGAGATAATTGGTTTCGTGTAGGAACGGCAACTGGGACTACCATATCTATATTTTGAATTGGAGTTGCAGGGAGGGATGTGCATTGGGATGATTTTATCTCAGTAATTTTGTTTCAAACTAGGAAGTTGAAGAGTGACTCAATTCCTTCATACGTCTCTTCTTCCTAGATACCATCACATTAAGGATAATCAATATCAATATGACCCCGTTCATCACTCCCCCAAAGAAGATACTTCCAAACGTGACATAGTCAATGCCCATCAAATTAGCTGCATTGAGGCAGAAGTCTGTAGCATATTTATAAACCCAAAGTCCAAATTCTACTATTTCTTTCATGATATGATATGCGTTAAAAGTCTCCACAATAGCCATCCTCCTAAAAGAGGGTATAGCCCGAAAAACACCAAGAGGTTGATTGCTCCATAATCTAGTCCCAACCAATTATTATGTAATGATTCTACATACCAATCGAAGACATCTTTATGGAATTGCTTTGTTTTGGTTGGTGCTGCTTTGTAATCGGTTTTCCAATGTTTGCATGTGACATTATGACAATGCCAAGTACACCTCTCTGGGATATAACGATGGCTCGGTTCAGGGTTGTCGGGTATTTCGTTAACTGCTACCATGACTAAGAACGGCAAACTACATATCAATGCAAAGACAATTAGCTTCTTCATGACACCTACATTTTTATTGTTGATAGTTGTCCATCAGTTGCCACTTCTTGCAATCTACCCATAATGCAATAATAAATATACTTATGCTTGACAGGCTTGTTGAATGATTGCGCTAAAATATTAGCGTATCTATCAAGCTGACCGTTGAAACTCATTGTCTTTTTGGAATAAAGATGATCATGCCATTCTGGGGTGTTGAACGACTTGAAGTCAATCAAGATTAAGTGATCATCAGTCTCAATCAGAAAGTCGACGAAACCTGAAATCTGTTGACCTTCCTCAGTTTTACCAAGTACAGGTAATTCCTTGAACACATGCGATGTCGGATACTGGGTATTGACGTAGTCGTAAAATACTTGGATGTTCTTGTAGATTCGACCATGATCGATATCAACCGGCATTCCAAAGACCTGTGCTGTATGCTTGATGATATTCAACCCTTGCTTGTCTGGAGTATCCGGGTGAATAGCTGCAAATACATTATGAAAAAAGTCACCCCTAGCTCGATCTGTAATAATAGAGTTGTCAATTGGTATCGCTTCGTGAATTGTGTCTGTTGCGAGTATAGCGCATTCTGTAGTGGATTCATCTGATGGTCTTATGTTGAGTGGTGTGTACTCCTTTCTACCCACAGGCTCTTTGAAGAATAGGTGTGATGTCTCACTACTTTGTATATCCAACTCTTCTCCCTTGTCGACTTGATGTGTTTCAAATCGGACAGGGATTGGACTTCCGTCAAATTGGAAACTTTTATGATCAACTCCATCACTGAATGATGCGAATTGCAACTTGTCGGAGATGTTCTCTAGAATATAGTTTTCCTTTCTAGTTAATAGTTTTTTCATCCCAAAGATGAGATAGTCTCTTGCTCTTGTCATCCCGACGTAGAGAAGACGTTGTTCCTCTTCCATCGCTTCCTGAACTGCTTGTTGGTACTTCGGCATTTCCTCTAGTTTGTCAGTCCATCCCACAATGGTTTTTTGACCACCAAAAGGGTATGGTCTGAAAATGATCCTGCGATTATTAAGGATGTTGCCAATATCTACTTGATCATCTCCATAACTATTTACACCTCCGAATTTATTTTTCAAAGGCTCATCAAGATTCCAAAGAACCACAATGTTCGCTTCTAATCCTTTAGACCTATGGTAGGTCATGATCCTCAGTGCTGGCCCAAGGTACTCACCTTTCTCATCAGCCGACTCATTCGACATGTCTCCGAGATGACCCAGAAGACCTAGGATTGAAGAGCCATTGTTCAAGCTACGACATTTATCTAAGTACCCTTGAGTATGTTTCAGCAGTGCTTCGTAATTGGCCATTCGCTGCGGTAAGTTGCCCCACGCTGCGAACAGTCTCCCTAGTTCAAAATGTTCAAATATAAAGTGGAGCAATTCAGTCAGACTCAGGGTCTGAATTTGTGATCTGATGTCTATCATTTCCTGCCAAAGGGGAAGTTCCTGATGCCATTCCCAAGTCTTCTCTACTTTCAGTCGATCCATAATCATCTCCTCCTGCATTCCATTAAAGATAGAGTACAAGAGAATCTCTGCTTTCGCTAATGAATCATTAGGGAAGACTAACAACTTCAGGATGGCGCAGATGTAGATGGTCTCAGGTTCTCCGTATAGACCTGTACCTCCAGAGGCAACTGGAATATTGGCGTCCATGCATAGTTTGGCGATCGCGTTGATTTTAGAGTTAGTCCTTGCGAGTATCATCACATCACCGTAGTTGGCTGGACGATATTGCCGCGTAACCCTATCGAAGACAAGATGTCCTTCATTGATAAAGGCACTAATATTATTGATTAAGGCAACTTGATAATCTTTGTTGTTTCCACCTTTTAGAAAACGCCAGACATTCACTCTACTCTTTAATGTATCTTCTATCTGCGCATCTCTTTTAGTTCTACTGGAGTCAGCAGGGGATAAGACAATCTCATCTCTGGGCATATCGAACACATCCTCAAATATCATATTCGTGAAGTTGACAAGCGGTGCATTAGATCGATAAGAATGTGGTAATTGAGATTTATGTTCTGCTGGAATACTATTGATAATGCCAGCGATCAATTTAGGCGAGGCATTCCTGAATGAGTAGATGCTCTGCTTATTGTCAAGAAGACAATAGGTGTTATCTAGAATCTCTGTCAACTTGAAGAAGATGGCTCCTTGCAGTGGTGAGCTATCTTGAAACTCATCCCAGATGAGTAGTTTGTAATTTTCAGCAATGATGGATTTGACTCGATCAGAATCCGCTAGTAATGCATACAATTCTGCTTCCTGATCTGCGAAGTCCAACAAGCCTTTCTCTCTTTTGATTTGATCATAGGTTTTGATCGTCTGTGACGCGATGTCAAAAATTTTGGTGATGTATTGTTCTACGTCTTTCCTGAAGTGGTCAACTGATGTAATCTTATTGGCAATATGATTAAGATGTTCTGTCTCATCTACCACTTTACATTTTTTTGGAAATTCTATTTTCTGTAGAAACCCAAACTGTGAGTACTTAATCGTTTCATTTTCCATATCCCAATAGCAAGCCTCAAGTTTTTTGAAGTCGTCCTTCTTGGTACTTGCCAACTCCAGATACTGTATGCTTTCTAGGATTGTGATGATAGCAGGATTTAGCTGATCTCTGAAATCATTAAAGGCTATTCCATCATCCTTACCGACAATGTCTAGAAAATCATCAATGGATAGTTGCTTCATTTGCCTTAGAGCATCGGCAGAGATATTGTTGACTTTTGCAGCAGCAATGATATCCTCTATATACCCCATCCACTTGGGTTTAGTGGAATTAAAAGACTCGTCCTGAGATAGCCGATATGTGAGATTATAAAAATCACTATCGACTAGCGAACTGATAATCTCGCGAATGATGACGGATTGTTCTTCATCTGTGACGGTCTCTACGTTGGGGCTGATACCAGTCTCAATTGCAAATCGTTGTACCAGTTGCAGAGCAATAGAATTCAATGTGCCGATCAGTGCAGCATTGATGCGATTCGCCTCTTGTGTTCTTCCCTCTGTTATGAGCTTTTCTCTGATTCTAGATTTGATTTCATTCGCTGCTTTGACGGTAAATGTCGTAGCAATAATCTCCTCAGGCCGGACGGTATTATTCGTGATATTTTCAAAAATGATTTCCGTCAAAGTATAGGTCTTTCCACTACCTGCACTTGCAGCTTTTAATTTTGGATACTTCATCATTTGCCTTTTATAGAATTGTACTTGGAATATTTGTTGGATTCTTTTTTTGAAGACGTTTGCTTAGGTATCAGATAGTCTTCTTCACTAGATATGTACAGAGCACTTGCCAGAGAATTCGCATTGACATCATCGCCTACTTCTATCATCCCTTTATTGAATTCTGCCCATCGCTCTTCGTAAGTATTGATCATTTTGCTCCATAGCGTATCTCTAAGTTGTACTTCCGTAAATTCCGAACCTATTTCCCTTGCCTGACTGAACGCCTCAGTATTTCTGGACAACATTATGCAATCACTGATAATAAAATATGAGAGGTGAATCGTCTTTGCTTCGGACTGCTTCATCCGGTCATAAATGACCAATTGGATATCCTTACACTCTTTGAGTTCTTTACTCTTACTTGACTTCCCTCCCCACTTTAGATCAACAATGGCAAGTTCGTCACCTCTTTTTAACTCCAGATCGATGTATCCCGTCAGTGGTATTTTTAAGTCCGTTTTTTGAGCTTTCTTTTCTACCTGATGGATTGACCAACCATTTGACTTAATCATCTCAGTAAGTGCCATAAGACTCTTCACCACTTTCGTTTTGAATCGATCGAACGATAATTCATTTTTTGGAAGGAGAAAAATCATTCCCTCTTCTTGAATGGTATTGTGGATTAATTTGTCAATGAGACTTCGAGCTTTTTCATCAGCAAGCTCAAGGACTTTATCAGTCTTATATAATTGTTCAGCAATTCGATGTGCCAGATTTCCCCTAAGGAGATTAGTCACGCTGACCTCAGGAATCTCTACGGGTCGGATGCCCAATACATATTGTAGAAAATATTCACTAGGATAATTATACAATAGATTGAGTGAACTGAAAGACTCTAGCTCTCTTCGCTTGAATACTTGATCAACCTGTATCTGCCACTCTGCTGCAACCTCTCCTGGTAATTCTACCTCATCTACAGACACTAGGTCTACATGCTTTAGAGTTTCGATTGCCTTACTATTCAAGTCTATGTCAATGATGAGTTTTGAGTGTTGGTCGAAGCTCGCAATAATGTCATTGAGTAGCGGATTAGGTTCTGCAATCTCTCCGTTCACTTTTTGCGGTAAGCATAAGATAATCTGATCTGTTGCTCTCAGGAATGGAGTCTTTAATTGTTGATACCAATGCTCAAGTTCTTTTTCTGCCCCATATAATTCGATTTTGTCCTTGAGGAACTCTTGTTCTTCTATATCAATAGTCATACGATATCTTACCGGATTAGGTGTCTCTAGGAAGTTCCACCAGACCACTTGTCGACAAACATCAGTGATATTTCCAGGTGCATTGACTTGGAAGAATGAACCGACTTCTGCTGTCTCTGGTTTGGATGCAATCTGGGATTCTATCTCTTCCAAAATATTGGCAAATTGGATTTCCGAGATGATATCGGAGTCATTATATTCAATTCTTATAACTTCTATCAACGTTTGGCACTTCGTGATGAGATTGTGAAATCCTGTCTTTAATTCATCATCAACTGTTAATGCACTTTGAGTTGTAGCCCACTCTTGTAAATCAGAATATAAGCTGACAATATCTGTGAGTGTTGCCCCTTTTTCATTCGTTGTAATAGATCGTTCAAACCAACGCTTGTAACTACTTTCTGCCTTTTTCCCATATTTGGAATCTTCGAAGTATTTTTTTAAGGTGTCATTCCATTCTTGATTATTGATGCCAGCAACTTTAGCCAAAGATCTAGCTAGCTTTAGTCTTAGCTTTGATGCAATTGGCGCTTTTGGAAGTGTGAGATATTGAATAAGTCTCTCCACATTCATCGGCTTCCATAGGAATACCGTTATGGATAAAAAGAGCTGATCAAGATTACCTTCATCAGCTACTCTTACAAATCCCATCGCCGGTAATCCATTCTTAATCATTGTTCGTTCGAGTATCTCACCTCTGTCCTTAAGTAGGATGACTGTCTCTTCACCTGCTTGCAAATATCGACTGAGATAGTTAGCGATGATGAGGTCGTTCTCAGCTCTGAGGATAACGATACTGTTATCTCCTTTAGCCGAGACTTTATTAGTACGCGATGCATTCGTTGAAGCGTAAAGGACTTGCTTGAAGTGGTCAAGGTCACGAGTTTCTGGATAGCCGATTGTATGTGTATGGTAAAACAGTTCGACACCTCTTTTCTCTAGCGCTGTGAATAGCTTAGAGAAAAACGGATGTAGGAGATCTATCTCTTCGTAATGATACAGCGAGTCAAGCGGAATGTGCCTATCACCTTTCATCAACTCTTTTAGCACAATTAACCACCTATCATTTACTCCAAGTATAAAGTCGTCAAGATGTGTCTCTATCGACGCAATCGCATAGAGCCGTTGCAGTGAAGAATCGTCACATTGCATATCCCACATTGCAAATCGCAACTCATCTCGCCAACTCAGTAGTTGCTTCGCCGTTGCCCAGCCATCTGAGTCGTAAGAATCTGCGTAGTACAGATACGGATTTTCTTCCAAGGCTTTTGCTACAGCTTTTTTGTATAACGCAATTCGGATAGAATCATTAGAATCTTTTTGGTAGCAACCTAAGTGTAACTCCAGCCATTCTAGTAGTCCCTTGAGACCTACGTATTGTTCACCGTGGATGTTTTGGTTTTCTCTCGTCAGTCGTGGGTAGACATTGTTGAATCCAAATGAAGTGGCAAAGTGAAGATTCTGTTTTCCGATTGTTAATGCCATACAATGATATTATATTTTATTTAGTAAATAGTAACGGATTGAATGGACAGAATTAATCTAATATTCCTTTCAGTCCATTCGTGTCCATCTTGGTAGAGCAACGATTGCACATCGTATGCATCTCTTCTGAATGTATGACCTCTACGGTATAATTACCTTCAGTTGTTTTCTGAATTATTTCCTTGTTGAAGATAACAGTTCCATAAGTATCACCGAAGAATATCGTTGCTCTGCAGATGGAGCAATGTTGGAATACGTCTCTCATATGTATACGAGTTTGTCTGGTGTCAGTGTTTGTTCACCATCCCATCGATATGCTGTCAGGTAGCCTCCTTTAGCTACTGAATAGTCGAGACAGCAGACATTTGCCTTGAGCAATTCTGGTATACCCTTGAGCCAATAATGTCCGAAGAAAATCGGTCGTTCTGATTCTCCGTAGTAGTCAAAATCATTTTCATAGGGAATACTTTCAAGTCCAAGACCTTTGATGACACTCATTTCTTCGTAAGACCTGTCTTTTGGATTTTGCCACCAAGCGATTCTGATGTCATGTCTTATTGTTCCATCTTTATCTGCGAATGATTTGCCGGAAGGCAGTGGCACTTCTAATCCCTTACAAGTAATCTCAGTCGCATGAAACATTGCATGATCTGGATCGCTAGATTGGTGCCAATGCTCACCTGTGAATACTCCATTGTTTGACGCCTCTTTTAATAAATCAATCGACTCTTGATGCCATGTAGCATGGACGGCTCTGAACTTATCAGTCTCTATAAATATAGGGAGTGTCTTATACCATTCGATATCCGAATCGTACTGTTCTTGATGATGGCGGTACTGCAATAATGTGTCTGCATGTTGCTTGAAGTTCTTGATGGTATGAGGTCTGAGATAACCATTTTGCGTAAGCGTATTAAACGCCACGGCATTGAACTCATGGTTGCCTTGGATCGCATAGGCATGCCCTGCTTCAACCATCTTTCTAGCAATCGATACAACTCTCGGATTATCATGTCCACGATCAATGAAGTCACCCAAGAACAAGACTTTTCGTGTTGGATGTCTATAGATACCAGAGGATTTTTCATATCCAAGTTTACATAACAGCCATTCAAGTTTGTCGGCATATCCATGAATGTCACCGATGAAGTCTATATGGTTATCCTTGATTGTTTGTGTCATACTGTTGGTTTTGTTCGTTAATCTATTTCTGATAATGTACGTTCTACGCAAGTGTCAATTGTCTCTTGAAGACGAGCAGTCCGAGTAGAGAGATATTCAACTTCTGGGTACATGTCAACTCTCATCAGGTCCAACCTGTCTGCATCCCAGCAAGTGCCAATCGTTCTGTCTTTGCTAGTCTTCCCTTTGTTATGATACTCTGAGTTTTTCATTGATTGTAATTAGTCAGAGTTGTAAATTAATGAATAGACTAAGAATAGAATTAAGATTAACATTTATAGACACATCTCATCGGCCTCCTGAGATGCTCTTGTGAAGTCCATTGCGCATTGTTTCATGGTAGACAGGATAATCTTGAACATAATTGAACCATGCTTCACTAGCTGTTGATCGATGAACTTCGAATGCATTTTGCCATCGTATTCAATTGGGTAAGGTGTATCAAGTGTCAATGGTAAGTGTAGAGATTTCAGAGATATCATTGTGTTGACCTTGTAGGCACCCACTTTCCGTTGTCAATGCTGCAAATCGAATCTCCTGCGATGATCTGGTTGCCTTTGATATCAGCCACTTTGGTAAATGACCGGAATCGTTTTCCATTGTATGCTACAATAGAACCTCGTTTAATCATAAAGTTGTTTTTGTAGAAAACTGCTTATTTTTCTTTGTCAAATATGTCTGTAACCTCCTTCCCTTCGAGCTTTGACTTCGTGTATTTCTTACGTGAAGATGCGAGACTGTTAAATGCTCTTTCTGTGCCTGGTTTGGAATTGTCGTACGGAAGATAATCTTCTGAGGCGATTCCAATTCTGCTAGCTTGTAGCATTGCATCTTGAGAAGTTCCCATATAGGTTACTGTCCATCCTAGTTCCTTCTTTGACTCTATCAACGCTTTTATACTAGATGGCTTGAATTCCTTCGAGTCATTTTCTAGTCCGTCTGTGAAGATTGTCACTAGGACATCCTTACTTCCTTGGGGGATTAATGTAAAGGCCTTTCCTATCGCATCGTAGAGAGCGGTCATACCTCTAGCAGAGTATTGTGTCTGATCAATATGAGTCAGTGTTTCAGTTTCAGCATTGTGGTGTATCACTCTGAAGTCCGTGTGAGAAGAGAAGTCTACAATGGTAGTCTGTTGCTTTAGTTTAGGATTTTCAGCTTCATCTTTTTTGAGGTCATCTATGATAAGATTGAGTCCGCCTATGACTTCGGGCACCTTTCGTGCCATACTTCCAGAAGCATCTAGAATGATAAGATTGTGGATTGTCTGCATGTGTATATTTGATTTTGCCGTGATTGATAATACAAAGATGCGCTAACTAGTGCATTTAAATTGCACTATAATGTTATCTTAATAAGATGCAGATACTTTGCACTCACTCGGCGTTATTTGTCCTTTGGTCTTAGTTTCTAGTTAATAATAGATTCATAAGTATGAGTAATACGGAGTCTCTCCTTTATCAACTTGCCTTAGCTTACAACACATTGGATAGTGATCTATATGCATCCATAATATCAGAAGACTTCAAGTACAGTAGTCAGTGGGTA
>CALISO010000099.1 GCA_938041445.1 uncultured Saprospiraceae bacterium | reverse complement strand
ACCAAGGACAGTTTGCATATAGGTCTTGAATGTAGGTCGTTCAATGTCTACAGTATTGATTGCAGCTTCTTCAATATTCGTCCTTGTATTCTTAATCTGCAATTCTTTAGCCTTACCGAATCCTGTTCGATGTTTGAATTGAGTGCCTCCATGAGGAGTCGTCAAAAAATTTTGAGATAGCCGTCCCATAAGCGGTGAATTTATCTAGAAGATAATGGAAGTGTCTTTTTAAAAACAGCTATACTCGACTAGACTTGATGGTGATTCGACAAACTGATTATTTAATATTAGCCCATTGAGTTTGCCAGTTTAACTAAATCAGACCAACCGGCTATACCATACAGCCAATTTATCTACAGCCCGATGGTGATTGAGATTCTGGTCGATATGGATAGGTGCATTCTGCTTAAATGTATTTAGCAACTCCCTATCCTTTACTAGAATCTGAATGGCATTAGCTAATGCTTCAGGATTCTTCTTTGGGACAACCAGTCCATTAATTCCTTCTACTACTAATTCTACATTACCAGGAATGTCGGTAATGATGGGAGCTACACCTAGACACATAGATTCGATGATTGACTTTGTAATCGATTCTCCCTTGATTGAACTAGATACAAATACATCACAAGATTTGACAATAGACAAGGCATCAGTTCTAAATCCAAGAAACTTCACTATGTCAGTAACGCCAGCCTTTTCTAGGATCTTTATATTTTCAGCTGTATCCATATCTCTTCCGACCAATAGCAACTGTACATTTTGTCCTTTAAGTCTAGTCATAGCCTTGAGCAGATATGAGATACCCTTCATGCTGCGGTTATTAGCCATATTTACAAGGAGTAATGTCTCAGGATTGATACCTAAGTCTGATCTGATATCTACACTCTCCACATCGGCGTACCACTCAAGTAAATGTCCCTTATTAATCGTTACAGCTTTTTCTGGATGCTTCCAAAGGTGAGAACGGATTAGTTGCTCTACACCAACAGAGTTGCACATAATCCCATCTACTCTCGGATGGAGATACTTTCGATAAGACAGTGGATCTAGCCAATGGATATTACCACAGTAACCGCGATACAAGCACACTTTGACATCTAGTCCTTTTGCAGCAGTAATCGCATTGACTGATGACACACTATTGAACGCATGAATGATATCAATATCAAGATCAATTATTGTATCTCGGATTGTTTGGACTTCAACTCTATCTTTCTTTATTGAAGGATGCCATCCGATGATCTTGCATCCTGCTGCTGTAAGTCGTTGAATATAGTCGGCATCAGGATAAGTCATCACCGTGACATCCCAACCTTTCTGAGCAAGTCCTACAAACAACTCAGCCTCAGGCCTAGCAGTATGGTATGCTCTATAGTCACTAATAACTAAGATACGTGGTCTCATACGTCGTCGGTGAAGTGGGTTATTGCTTTGTCTCTACTGAATCGTTGAGCATTATAAGCTTCTGATTGATTCTTTGGGATTGAGAGACTTTGCCATGCATTTCCTTTATGCAATTTACCCAAGTACACAATCTGGCCAATATGATAACTGTAGTGGCATAGTTGGCGATTGATTGCTTCTGTGATAGTATGTCCTTGATTACGAATATAAATGATCGAGTCAAAATTCTCCTCATCAATAGTCTCAATTGCGGCGAAGACACATTGCCATCCTTCTTCCCACTTTATGAGCAAATCGGACTTAGTCTTGATCACATCTTGAAACTCCGTATCTCTATCCCTCCATGTCTTCTCACCATCACTGGTTAGAAAATCTGTCCATCTTGACTTCATATTCCCAACTAGATGATTGACGATAATCCCTACAGAATTTGAATCAACTTCTAGTTCTTTGAGTAGCTCCCATTCTGATAGTTGACTGAAAGTAGAATCTCCAAGAGCCTTGTAATAGCCAAATTGCTTTGTGACACTTGATAGGTAGTTGTTGACAAACATATTAGAAGATTTTAGTGCTAGGCACCTCATTTATTCAATCTGATCAGGGCCGTAAAAATCATAGATCCCATCTGAGGATGCTAAATTACTATTTTCAAATTCTGTGGGAGTTTTTACTAGCATCATATTGTATTTACCTTTTACGCCTAAGTAACGATCCTTACCTTCAAGATGAGCAAATCCATCCAATACTTGAGTAACAATTTCTAGCAATTCTGGCCTTACCTTCTTATCTAAATTCTTAAATTCAGGAATTTCTAACAAGAGCAATACCTTGTCTTCTTCTACCTTGGAATAATAAGAGAATGATTGTGGTCGCATTTCTTCAGTGACAAATACATCAAACATACTTTTCAACTGATAAGAGATTGAGTCTGACTCCATCGTTGGTTGGATTGTCATTTTTGCTTCATCTGCATCCAGGTAGATTTTACGAGGATCATCCTTATGTGTAGCAATAGAATACGCCATAGTTATCGCAAATACACCTAGAATAGCAGGCCCAATCCAATGCCAAATCGGACGCTTGATGGACGATTCAACACGTCGGAGTTGATTATCAAGATCCATCGAAAACTCCTTTCTTTTCACAGTTTTCAAACAGTTCTGACACTCTCCTACTATCTTTCTCCCAATTGGAATAATAGGAATCCACATAATATGTATATATCTTCCAAATACCGATACTCGATGAGTACAATGATCACCACACAGGTCACACTTGGCTTTTGTGACTTGTATTTGCTTCAAAGTTGAAGCTCTCCATCCATAAAACATTTGCGATTATTTAAGTTGGTTTAGCGCCGTTGGGTGTGCTGTCGTCAAATGTTAAGGAAAGATAGTAAAAGTGGGCAGATTAGTATGCCTTTGGGGAAACTCATTCAATGATCTGCACCAGTGCAAACATATTAAATATACTTTACATGTATTGATGGATTTTGCAATTCAGCTTTGACATAAGTGATTTATCACATCTCAATATAATCAACCTTGATTCCTTGTTTACTCCGTAGTTTCAAGAATCGGAGATGAGAAAGCATTGCATCAAACAGAGTTGGATTGGAATTGTATGGCATATTATATTCAAGGCAAGTTGCTTTCAATACTTTGGTCAACTCTGGATAGTGAATGTGATTAATATTAGGACATAAATGATGAATGATATGATGATTAAAGCCCCCAAATAAATGAGTCAATAATTTGCTATCAGTACTAAAGTCGCTCGTTGTTACAATCTGATGCCTAATCCAAGAATGTTCCATTATGCCATCTTGATTGGGAGATGGATAGACCGAGTCCTCACCTACATGTGCAGAGATAAGAGCCATCGCAACAGTAAGACTTGCACAAAAGTGAAAAATGATGAATCCTCCCAGCACTTGCCAACCTGTAAATGGTAACAATAGCATAGGCAACACTAGCATCCTTCCAAAGAAGCTGCACTTGCCTAAGATCAATTTCAAATATTCAACTGGTGGATGCTTTACTCCAGGTTTGCCACTAATGCTCGTCTGTAGGTAATCTTTAAAGTCCCTAAACATCAGCCAAACCAGCGTATAAAATAAATATAAGACTGGCATATATAGATATTGATACTTATGCAACTTTAGAAATGGCGCATTCGGAAAAATTCTGACAAGATTACTTTGCTTGATATCTCCATCCATATTAGGGATATTGACATGAGGATGGTGAGAATGTACGTGCTTAAGCTTCCACATGTATCCGCTTGCACCTAGGATATCAAATGTGTAAAGCAGGAAGTTGTTAACCTTACGATTGGCCGAGAAGATATTATGAGCAGCGTCGTGAGCGATATTCAGTGCCACAAATATGGTTACCATCCCTAGTAATCCATTAAGCAAGTAATAGACATATAGGTTTGGCACAAAAAAGATAGATACCGCTAAGGATAAATATATGCATCCTAAAATAACTGCCTTGATAACAGCGGTTTTATTTGCCGATTTGGAAAGGTTACCATCCATAAAATACTTATTTATTCTTTGATATAGAACACCTTGGAATGCGATATCGCTATTATCTATCTTAAATTGAATCTTTGTATGCATAATTATTTTCTTTAATTCACAGTATTAGCTCCTTTGGTTTGAGGTTAAGGGATATGATTTTGATTTGGATCAAAGCGACCAAACCATAGAACCATTCCACTCTTTGTTATCTGAGCAGAGGTATAAAAATTAAATCCAATCCTCTCATACATTGGCAGTAATCGTTCTTCTGTCGTTTCCATATAGATTGGTAACTTGAGTCGGAGCGACTCTGATATCAATTGATTTTTGACTTCTACCAAACCATCTAATTTGAGATAGCTCTTCCGTTGCGCTAAGTACCAGACGTACAGATAATCTTCATCCTTCGATCTAGTGATTTCTTGCTTTCTGATAGTCTTGACCCGCTTTTCTCTTGTGAATACACCCCATACTCTATTGAGCCTGACTGCAAATATTGCCACCAAACAGTACCGTAGATAGTCACCAATTGAGTGATACATCTCACTTTTTTGATAGTAGATTATGTGGGTATTACGACAAGTAGAGCTGATGACACCGCCTAACTTCTTAGCAAGATAGAAGCAGTATGTCACTACTGTTTCTAATCGCAGTCTAAATGCTCCAACTCTACCTATGAGCATGTGCATTCGTTTATTATCAATAAATGCCAAACAAAGTAGATCAATAATTGAATGGTCATCTAACCTTTGTGCATGGTCTTGAGTAAGTAATTGAAGCATATCATTGCTTTTTAGTTATAACAAAGGTGCTTCATTACTTGAATCAATAATTGAGACCTAATAAAAATAAATTCTCAATATTTGAGAATAGCAACAAAGAGCAAAACGATTAATGATAAAAAAACAGGTCACCCAACTTAATGGATGACCTGCATAATTGTAAAATTCGTGTAAGTATGTATTGTTCTTATTGCATTATCTCAGTAGGCTTACATTTCCAGATTTGACAAATTCTTCATCATTCGGGCAAGTAACTTTGAGACAGTAAGCGAAGACATCTGGTGCCAAGCTTTCTCCTTTAAAAGTTCCATCCCAACCCTCATTCATATTGGTGGTAAAGAATATCTCTTCTCCCCATCGGTTGTAAACAAAGAATTCGACCTCTTCGATAAAGTTGGACCTTGGAATGAAAATATCATTTGTGTCATCACCATTTGGCGTAAAAGCATTAGGTAGATAAATATCAGTCTCGTCACAATTCGGCTGAAGGACAACGACTAACATTTCCAGTGAGGTGACACATCCATTCTCATCAGTAATCATTACTGTATAAATATCAGTATCTGTTGGCTCTAGTGTTATAGAAGTTACTCCTACTCCGGTCTCTCCGGTGCTCCATTCATATGTCCAGTTATCATCACCATTGATGACATTAATGGTAACCTCTTGCCCTAAGAAGATCGTATCATTTTCTATCACTTCTAGATTGACCGGTCCAAATTCAGAGAATGTAATTGTATGCATCAATATGGCGCTACAGCCCGATATATTATCTGTTACTTCTACGTTGATATCCTTTAGTCCTTGACCAATAATCTCAGCGCTTACTCCTGTTACATCTCCATTGATACAGTCTGATGGAGCCCAATTGTAGGAATAGTCACCAGGCTCGAGTCCTTCAATAGTTGCAATAACTTGATCACCTTCACACCCAATATCTGGGGCATTGATCATCGCATCCGCAATATCAAATCCATTGACCATAACTGTATCAGTACTGCTACAAGAAGCAATTGTTCCTGCTTTGGCGACATAGAATGTCGGCTCTGTAAACATTATATCCAGAGTTGCCCCTTGGCCAACTTCATTACCTTCAGCATCACACCATTTAATATTTTCATTTCCGATGTTAGCCATAGCAGATAGAGACAACATACCTTCTTCACAGAAAGCAACAGCATCTCCATTGTCAATTGTGACAGAAGCTTGCATATCATAGACCTCTATCGTCTGACTATATGGAACAACTTCACAAGGTGCATCAGGTGCTGATAATTGTACATTGTATGTACCACTTGTTGGGAAGATGAAACAAAATTCTTCTCCTTCATCAGCAATTACTTGAGCTATTCCTTCTCCTGTGATCACCCAAACAAGATTACCATCAGCTGTCGTATTTGGCGTAAAGCAAACTTCTAATGATTCACAATCTGGCTGGTCAACCGTATAGAATAAACTATCATTCTCTGTGCCGGGACCAAAGTCGTAGGCTTCTACAGCTACAAGTAACGTATCGCCACAATCTGTACCTGCACCTAACTTTACAGTCAACTCTTCAATATCTGATCCTAAGAACGTGTAGGTATCTCCAGTCTCAACGACAACTCCATCAACACACCAACTAATCTGTGGATTATCAACAGATGTAGTTGCTACAGCGGTTACCATATCTCCTTCACAATAATTGAGAACTCCATCATCTACTCCTAGAATACCAATGTCCATATCGCCACCTACAGTGATTGTCTGAGTCAAAGAATTGACATCACAAGGTGCATCAGGTGCACTCAGTGTAACAGAGTATGTACCAGTACCTCCAGCAGCAAAATCATAGCAAGGATTCTGATCAGTGAAGATTGTATCTATGATTCCCATTCCTGAAAATGCCCATATGAGAGCACCTCCAGCATCTGTATTCGCATTAAAGCAAATCTCAGTAGAACTACAATCATCTTGACTAAATCCAAAATCAAGCTGCTCTATTTCCGTACCAGGACCAAAGTCAAATGGTATCACAGAAACGATAGTAGTGTCAACACAACTATTGTCACCATCTAATTTCACAATGATTGTTGTAGGACCAGTTGGCGTAAATGTAAAGGTATCACCTTGGGTCAACTCCACATTATCTGCATCGCACCAACTGATGACTCCACCTTCGATATTGGTGGTCCCAATCAATGTCACTTCATCTCCAATACAATAGTTAACGAAATCATCTATAGCACCGACCACACCGACAGAACCCATAGTTGATATCTCAATATCTTGAGTAAATGGCTCAATTAGACAAGGTGCATCAATTGCTGATACCGTAACAGAATACACTCCTTCGGGTGCTCCAGTCAAATCAAAACACTGGAAGGCATCACCAGATGCAGTCATTGAAATCCCATTGCCAACAATTGTCCACACTATGGTATTTGCAGCATCTGAATTTGCTTGGAAGCAAGCAAGATTAGTATCACAATTGAATCCTAGATAAGTGAAGTCAAAGGCATCAATATCTGTATCTGGACCAAAGTCATAAACTCCAAGTCCAAGTGTTTCTGCAGAAGTACAACTCGTATTGATAGCAACCTTTGCCACGATATCCATTGTCTCAACCGTTATAGTTGTACTTGACACTGTCCATAGATTGCCCCCTGCAGATTCTAATATCAATGTATTCCCAACTGCCAAGGTATCGCCAGAGTCACTACACCAAGAGATGAATTCATCATCTATGTCATTCGTTACCATTAGCGTTAGCAATTCATCTCCACAGATTGTCACTGAGTCCATTGCAGAGACGCCATTTGCAGTAAGGTCAATATTTATATCTTCATCAATCAGTGTTATCGACTCACTGTATGGTTGTCCTGAACAGACGCTACCTACTCCAGTAAGATTTACTGTGTATGTTCCGAAGTCTGAGAATGTGTAGCATAAGTCTGTACCGATTGCTTCATTACCAGGATTCCCTGGATCTCCAAAGTCATAGATATAGAGATTATTGGCATTGCCACTGGGTGTAAAGCATACAGTAAGTTCCCCACACTCTTCAACGATATATTCAAAATTTAAGAAAGGTTGCTCCTCAACTAAAACATTCAGTACTCCACTTTCTTGACATCCAAATTGATTAGTTGCTATGAAGTCCAATGAAAAGCTCTCTGGAATATCTCCTCCAACTATGACCGGTCGACTATTGTCAACCACATCAATAATATGTGGATCGTCTGCCCACTGAATAGTCAGAATATCATTAGTATTGTTATTAATAATAAAGTACTCGACTGTATCCTGTGTACATAATCTGAATGGATCGACAACCTCAAGATTGACACTTTGATTTGTTACTGTTACCGATTGAGTTCCTACTAGACACTGTGGATTATCATCTTTGATCCTTACATAAAGTGTTGCAGATTGTTCTCCATCAAGTGACCCGACAAATTCTGTTCCTGTAAAAATGATTGCTGAAAAGTTTATATCACTTGACCACTCATAGTCAACATTCATAATAGGATCTTGTATACTCAAGGTAAATGTATCTCCACAAACATCAGTATCTCCAGCGACAGTTAAGACTTGATCATCCATTGTCATGACAGTCACACTATCAACTACACTACAGATCTCATTAGTTACTGTAACTGTGTAAGTGATTTGCTCTGCTGCTTCTATTGTAGGGTTACTAAAGTCTGACTCTGAGTCAAACATTAAGCCATCTATAGGCTCCCACTCATATGTCCAATCAGAGTTTGGATTTGCTACCAAGGCAACAATATTCCCAGAACATGACAAGATTGGCTCACCTGTAAATATGACAAATGGCACTCCGATATCAAGATTATTGAATTGTGATGATCTGGCACAACTGTTATCGTAGTTGATTGTCAACAATACATCGATGATTGCTGAAGCAGGGACCGTCAAATCTACTTGATCTGATACAGCGCTTCCTGGTACTCCATCAATACTATAATTCCACACAAGACTTGCAGGACTAGTAAGGGTCGAAGTTGGTGTAATATTTACAAGAGTGATTGAAACATTATCAGAATCTGTGCAATCATTTACGATCACATCAATCAGAGGACTTGGCCCTAGTATATCGTCAGTTGTCAATATTTGTGTAACCTCTAGATCACAACCATTATCAAGGAAAATCACAACATCAACTTCTATCTCTGCATCTTGAGCAACTGTAACTGTGATAGTCTCTTCAGAACTAACAGTGTTATTGATAGTCCAATTCTGAGCATTAACAACGACATTACCACCAACAATATAACCGATTGTTGCAGTGACAGTTCCGTCATCATTACACATAGACTCAGTCACTACAATATCGACTGCTGGTATAATATCATTTGCATTGAGAGTCTGTGTAACTATACCCGTACATCCATTGTCAAATGTCACTGCAAGAGTCACATCAACGGATTGGTCATTCATTATTGAGAATGTCACATTCTCTTCTGTACTATTGGATACTTGTCCATCTATCAGATACGTCCAATTAAATGACACTGGTGAATTCAACACACCAGCATATGTAGGTGATAGGATGACATCAAAGACACCATTTTCAAGCGTACAATCAAGTGGTGTGGCATCGATAGAAACAATTGTAATAAAATCAGTAGGATCTATTAATTCTGTATTCGTGATACTACAACCGTTATCATATGTAACCGTAAGTGTCAAATCTCCCATCTCTCCTTGATTGATATCAATGACGATGTTACTATCTGATGATGTTACCGTTTCTCCATTAACAACATAAGTCCAAGCATAGGTAACAATCGTGAATTCTGTCTCTCCAGTAGATACTGGTGCCACATTGATAGGTTGACCTCCATCATCTTCACAATCCATCACTTCATAGTCAAAGCTTAGCACAGGTAATAAGTCTCCCTGAAGATTAATTGTATCTCTAACAAAGCCACTACAGCCATTTGGATATCCAACAAGCAACTCTAAGATACTCCCATCTGTAATATCAGCAGATATCATTGCTCCTGCATAAGTATCAACTCCTAACTCAGTTGTTATTGTCCAATCCCAAGAATTAGGGTTGACAGATTCAAACATAGATGTGTCACTAAAGTCAACTGTAATGATATCACCTTGACACTCAACTAAAGATACATCAAACGAAGCATCAGGTAATAGGTTGGATAATGTCGTTGATACAGTTTCTGTCGATACACAAACCTCATCTGTAGTGCCAGTCAAGGACACAACAATATCTGTGAAGGTCACATCCGCAATCTCCACTATGTCATCATTAGTAACGTTGACTTGTAAACCATCTATTAGGACTTCCCATTGGATAGTTTCAAATGCATCTAGCGTAGTATTTGTTAATTGAATGTCAACAGTATTATCATCATTACACTCCTTGATTGTCACTGCAAAGGTCGGGTCTACCCCACTAAAATCAATCTCGATATCTCTATCAATTGTTAGATCACATCCTGAGTCGTTTGTGCCCGTCAAGTTAACATTGTAGGTTCCAGGGCTAGGGAATGTTACTGATATATCAGTTGTATTCGATGAAGCGATTTGACCGCCATCAGCAGCAGTAATATCCCAAGCGAATGTAGAAAATCCATCGCTGAGATTATTGAATGCCACATCTAGGTTTTCACAATCAGTATAAAGAAAATCAAAGTCCAAAATTCCCATTTCTCCGCAAGCTCTCACATTCACCTCAAATTCTCTGAGTACAGTTCCAATAAGTTGTCCATCTCTATATTCTTCAACACAGATACCAATTAAAAACTGTCCAAGTGTCCCTGGCTCAGCATATATTTCTCCAGTTGCTGAATCTATAGTCAATGGCACACCTGTGCCAAACATATTTGTTGTAGAGTAACTAGAATTCCAAACCACCTCTGGCCAAAATGGAAAGATTGTACTTTCCGGCATAAACGGTGGTTGCGGTTTGGGAAGATCTATTGTTGCACCAGTTGTAGGTGTGCAAAGTCGATATACAAGAGAATCGGAATCTGCATCCACAGCACTATGATCAAATACAAGTGGTTGATCTTGGCAAGCATAGATGTCTACCCATCCATTAAACGTTGGACTGCTGTTACATTCGTTGTAAGCAAAATCATCAATGGTCACAAAGTAAGTAGAACCTGTCTCTAGGGGATCTACAATATTGAGCAATGTTTGATTGTGACAACATCTTTGATATGCGATGATATATCCGCCATCGATTTGCGGAAGCATCATCGTTCCAGTGTATGTGGTTTCTTCAACACAGACCGTTGCATCTTCAACAGTACAGAATTCATTGGCCATAGATTCTACTGGAGTCCTTCCAGTAAATTCCATTACAATCTGGCCATTGTCTCCTAATGATGTCAGAAGATTACCGTTGATATCAAAGATTCCCAACACAGCTGGATCATCAAAATCGGCTTCGGGAGAACCAAAAAAGCAATCTCTTCTGAAGTTAAGTTGAAACTGAAACTCACCACTGCTCATACATGTGTACGTCAAGTCTCCACCAACGATATGTGTCGCTGATAACTCTTGTGATGAGAATATGGCTGTGCTCGTTATGAAAGCAAATATGATCAATCGAATCATCTTGCTATTGTATGTATTAATAGTATTCATGATTCGACTAGTTGAGTTTTGTTAGATCCACAATAGTTGCTCTTCTTTCCTTGGATGCCTCGACACTATAGATAGAGTTAGGCTTGTCCGTAGGCTGGTCACTAATACCTGCTGGTGCTAGATCCTCTCCAAATGATGTATCCCTTATCTTCAATTGCCCATTATCGATAAATGGTGTTAGGATACCACCGTTGTAGGATTTTAATTCATTCTTGATAGAGAATACCCGTCGCTGACCAAGTGCTTTGTTATACTGATTTGAGGCTAATGGACTTGTATAACCTTGAATCTCAAGTTCGTACATCTCTCCTGCTTGCAATCTAGTAGTCAACAAATTCAAGAATTCCTTAAGCCGAGAATATCCACCTCTCACTTCCACGTTAAAGAATGATTCTATTCTTGCAACTGCGGCTTCTTTCTCAGCTGAGCCAGAAGTTCGATTTGCTCGATTTTGCTTGAATACATCTTCTCTTGCGATATATGGATAATAAGTATCCGTGTAAGTCTTCAATGTGTGCATTCTCATTGTCCGACTATCGGGTTGATCGTTATCAAAGTAGAGTTCTACTGGTAGCTTAGTTACTAGATTAGGAACCTTCTTCTGCATATAGATTTTCTTGTCAACTTCTTGACCGGGAGCAATACCTCTAGTGTCTACCATTATGCTAGTAGGCTCGTAACCAGGCTTAGTAGCTATAACTCGATATTGCTTATCAGGCTCGAGGCAAACTACATACAGATTACCATCGACATCCAATAACTGTACAGTTGCTGCTGGATTCTCAGATAAATCTTCTATTGAGATACTGACTCCATTGAGAGGAGCTCCAGCGAGTTTCTCGAACGTACTCAGTGACATCTTAATACAATCAGGATTATCAAAAGGCGAAGGAGGACCAGTTGACTCTAAGAACAACTTTTTAGTAATTTCCAATTCAGTAGCTCCGTGAGTTGAGAAAGAAAGTGTATCATTCATATATCCACTCTTACTACCAATGAGCATATACTCTCTACTCGACTCAATGTCAAATGTGTGGATGTTATTCTCCATCACAGTAATCTCATCGATAAGTTCACCAGTCACAGCATCATAGAGTCTTACTGTAGCACCATTAAGTTCATCAAGCGTTTGCTTGTTGAAAGTAAGGGCATCCAGTTTGATTTTCACATCCTCGATTTCTGCTCTATAGATATCATAGCAACAAGCTTCAGCAAGTTCATCTATATAGTTAGATCCTAATCTATTTGACGAAAAGTATGCTTCAGTTCCTTCTGGGTTAGAGACATAATAAAGGTCATTGTAGCTAGAGTTGATCCCCCTACCTAGGTTGACTCGATCTTGGAAACCATCACCATTTGCAACACTTTTGAATACATCAAAACCACCATAACCCATTCCAGAATTGGAGCTAAAGTATAAGGTGTTATTGCCGCTATCGTAGTATGGTGTCACCTCATCACCCATTGTATTGACATCGGACACATTCTCCGGTTCAGTGAATGTTCCATCGGCATACATTTTCATCTTATAGATGTCAAGACCGTAATCTTTACCTGAAGCATGAGGACGATCAGAAGCAAAGTAAATTACTAAATCTTCAGAGTCTGACTCAGTGATTATCTGAGGTTGAGTACTTGTGTGGCTAGGGTCATTGATATATCCTGGCAGTTTAATCTCTGGACCGTAGATAGAGTCAGTGATAGTTCTAGAATAGAGATCACATCTAATATCATTGGCACTTTGATAATCACAAATCGTGTAAATCATCAAGTCACCTTCTGGAGAGAATGTCGAGTGTGCAACATGTAGTGGTGAGCTATTTATCTCACCGTTCTCAATGACTTCTCCGAGTGACTCATCATCATCTGCCATTAAGATTTTAGAGAAAATCCTATTTGGCTCGAACTCATCTTCAAGAGTTTCAAATCTAAGAGAAGAGTAATAAAAATCATCGTTATAGTAGTTCCCTCCGAACTCAGAGTAACTCGTATTAATCTCATCACTCAGCCTGGTTACTTCTGCATCCATAGACTGAATCTTCTCTTGTTCCATCACCCACTTGAGTTGTAGGATGGCATTATTTGCTTTGATTAGGTAATCTTTATCACCTGTATATTCGCTGATAAATAATTCATAGTTCTGTTGAGCATCATCATACTTGCCCAATAGCTGCTGCATACGACCAAGCTCATAAGTCGTCATTGGGTAGGCATTGTCCTCATCTAACTCCAGTACTGAGAGGTATTGCTGTTCTGCTTGTGAGTATGAGTTGAATTGATTGAGTACTTCAGCGTACTGATATCTGATATCCACGTCTGCTGTGTCAAACTGCAATGCCTCACCTAGATAATACTGAGCGGCATAATAGTTCTTGTCAGTGATCGCATTCTCACCAGCTTCCAGAAATGCTCTGAGAGTCTGCCCATGTACACAACCTGCACATACACTGAGAATCACAATCAAGTTTAAGATTTTTCTTTTCATAATCTTTATAGATATTCTGTTATGCTGTGGGTTTTAAAAAATTGGACAAACCTTAAATAATCCCATTGGCTTGACATGCGTAATGGTATACTGGAAGTGCAACTCTGGACCACCTCTACCACTCGTATGTTGAGAAAATTCTGATAAGTCTATGTCATAGCTAAATGCTACAAATGCTTGATTAAATCGTAATGCAAGTTTTGGATAGAATGACTGTGATGTTCTGTAGCCTGCTCCTACTCTGAGGTCAACCGTCTTCCCACGTTGCTTGCTTAGTGCATAGTTGAGATATCCTCCAACTAGGTATTCTGTGTAGGCATTTTGAAATTGTGCCATACCGTCCAGTTGTAGATCAAGTCTATCAGATAGTGCAAGCCCTCCGATCACATATGCAGAATATCGTCTAGGCAGTTGAGCAACGGCTGTAGAGTTTGGTCTATCTATGTAATTCACTTCAGGTGAAGCTAAGTGCCATGCACCAACTCCCACATCGACCTTAGTCCTACTATTGGCCTGCCATCTATAATTAAGTCCAAGACTTGTCTCAAGAATGGCTACTCTTTCCATATTGAAATCTTCTCCACTTCCTGCTCCTTCGACAAATTCGATTCCATTCCACTGTCTATCCCATGTCAGTTCTTGAGTGTCAAATCCTCTTGTTGCAAACCCCACAAGTCCTCCTACTGTGAGCACGTTGTTTTTATTGAGAAGGTAATTGTAGCTGGCTGAAAGATTAAGATTGGTCAGGGTTAGATGTGAGTCACCTTGACGATCATAGTTGATGAATCCACCAATACCCAAAAATGACTTGTCAGAATCTTTGAAGTAGACTTTCTGATCATACCCAACTGTGGCAGTAAACCATGGAACTGGCACTGACCTCCACTGGTCTCTAAGACTGACCGAAATCCGTTGATCTCCATTGAACACACCTGTCAATGCAGGACTTAGGGTTAACGGAGCATTGTAAAACTGAGAATAGTGAATATCCTGAGCAGATATTTTAACTAAAAACAGTGAAAATAAAATTGCAAAAAGTAGAATTCTAACTTTCATCCTTCGGTTAATTTAAAGCACATCAACTCATATTACATACATCTGTAATGCGTATATAGTTGATCCAATGTTGGTTAAATCCAGATTACCTATCTTGGACTTTTAACTACTTAAGGGATGCAAAAACCGTTCTCATTTTGACTCCTCTACGGGGAGTAATCTTGAAAATTGTATAGACATATTATCTTTATATAATATCTAATCAATTTGATATCAAGTGTTAATAATTATTGATTTATCATGATAAAATAATATTTTGGGATTCCAATTTTATTGGCATTTTATGATTTTCGTATTTTGGGCGAACGGACTGCTTAAGCACTATCGTTACGCTATCAGAATTAAATACTAACACTAGTCTAACTACTAAACACTCTAGATATGAATACCCACACAGTAACTCATCACCTGATACTGCTTCTATTATCAGCATTTATCATTACAGGATGCTCTAGAAATCCTGTAACTGGCAAGCGTATGGTGTCTCTAATGTCAGAAGAAGGAGAAAAGCGAATCGGGGCAGAAAATGATCCCGCAATTGTTGCACAGTTTGGTCTCTACGATGATCGGAATATGGCAAATTTTGTGACTCGAAAAGGAAATGAAATGGTCAAACAAAGTCATCTTCCTGATGGTGATTTCACATTCAGATTACTCGATTCAGAAGTTGTGAACGCTTTTGCATTGCCAGGTGGCTATGTGTATTTTACTCGAGGTATTATGGCACACTTTAACAATGAAGCTGAATTCGCCGGAGTGCTCGGTCACGAAATCGGACACGTCACTGGCCGTCACGGGGCTAAGCAATATACCAAGTCGATTGGGCTCAATGCATTGCTAATTGCTGGATCAATTGCTAGTCCAACATTTGGTCAATTTTCAGATTTAGCTGGGCAAGGACTTGGACTATTGATGCTCAAGTATGGAAGAGATGATGAAAGTCAATCTGATCAATTAGGTGTCATCTATTCTACTAATGTTGGCTATGACTCACATGAGATGGCACACTTCTTCAAGACTCTAGAGAGACTGAGTGCAGGTACTGGTGCTGATGGCATTCCTAACTTCCTATCTACTCACCCAGATCCAGGGGACAGATACACTGCTGTAAATGAATATACTGACAAAGTACGTGCTAATAGGAATAGTAATATCCAATATAAAGTCAATCGTGACTCTTATCTAGAAATGATAGATGGTCTAGTCTACGGCTCAGACCCCAATCAAGGATTTGCAGAAAACAATGTGTTTTACCATCCAGAACTAAAATTTCAGTTTCCATATCCAAGTGGTTGGAGCTTGGCTAATACACCTTCTCAAGTACAAATCGCACCAAGTGATGGTAATGCCTTGATCTTGTTTACCCTTGCAGCAGAGAGCAGTCTCGATGCAGCATATCAAGCACAGATCGCAGCTGATGGACTACAAGTAATCGACAAGCAAGGATTTAAAGTTAATGGCCTTCAAGCCCTGTCAGGAGAATTTTTACAAGCAAGTGATAATGGCAACATCCAGATATTAACCTACTTCATCAAAGATGGAAACTATATCTACAAGATGCATGGTATGGCTCTTCAGTCAAACTTCAACTCCTACAAGAATACGTTCATTAACAACTTCAGAGAATTTGACAAATTAACTGATCCTAACAAATTGGGCCGTCAACCAATGAGAATCAAAATACATACAGTCGGCGCTACTGACCAATTGCAGAATATACTCAGATCCTCAGGTATGCCATCTGGAATGATCAATGAATTGTCAATCTTGAACGGAATGCTACCTACTGACAATGTTGTACGTGGGCAGAAGATCAAGTTGCTGAGCAATGTAACTGGTAGTTAATAACGAAGCATTGTTCCACTAGTCTTGTACAATCTCAGCACAAGACTAGTGGATTGTTGTTCTCATCGCCTTCAATAAGTAATGAATGCCATTTTGTTCAGCCCTACAACTTCACAAATTTTGCTATAGCGACAATATCGCCATCTGTAGAAATCTGAACAACATAGTCTCCACTTGGTAGAGATTCTACATCAAGATTTCGCTGATAGCCTAAGTTCTGGCTAGACAACTTTCTTCCACTTAAATCATAGATAGCAGCTACAATCTCATGACTCACATCATAGTCAATAGTGACTACTGTCTCCGCTGGGTTAGGAAAGACATTTACTTCTAGTGGGGCATTTACATCAGTGGCAGATAGAATAGGTGATGACAACAGATCTGTACGGTAAGTACCATTACCATGTGTTGCGATCCATAGTTTATTATCTCTAGGTGACACAGCAAAATCCATTGCAATCATTGCCAAAGGCACCCCCGTTTCTATGACATCCCAAGAAGCTCCACCGTCTTCAGAAAAATAGACAGCAATATCATTACCAACATACAAGTGGCTACTCTCGTTCGGATCTACTTGAATACAATTAGTAGGTACATCTGGAAGATTCCCATTAATAGATACCCAATTGATTCCAAAATCTGTTGACTTATATACATGATCAGAACCAAACCCACTCAATACAGCATAAACTATCGAAGGATCATTTGCATCCACAGAAAAGTCATTGACTATTCGTAGAGGCAATTCTGTTTGATTAGATTGAAATGTCAATCCACCATCTATCGTACTGATAATCGTGGCAGGCCCACTTTCTGGTGATGTACCAAAGTAGGCGACGTTTTCATCAGAAGGTGCAATCTCAACTGTGAAGATAGGATCAGTTGATTCGTTGAAACCATCATACAATTGTGTGAAGCTGGATCCACTATTCTCACTTTTATAGATATTGGTGCCAGCTGCATATATCACATCTCCATTAGACGGTGCAACTGCATATGGTGCGATAAACAATGGATCATCAAAGTCAGAAGGTATCGGCAATGCAGACCAACTTGATCCACCGTTGAATGACTTACGAGCATTGAGATTCTGAGAAGATCCGTACATAATGTTCACATTATCTGGATCAACTGCTGCCCAAGATCCATCACCACCGATAGCTCTTGACCAGTCACCATCACCTCTGAATATTGATGTACTATTATCTTGTAATCCTCCTAGTGCTAAGTTTTCATCTAGTGGACTGACTACAAAGCCATGATAAAACTGAGTAGTCTGCATTCCTCCATTCATACTTGCAAAAGAGAATCCTCCATCAAGAGATTTAAATATTCCTCCATCATTAGCAAAGTAGATAATATTGGGATCGATAGGATGATAGATCACAAAGTGATGATCACTGTGTGAATAAGTAGGCCCACCATCAGGTACACCCGCGGGTGGTGTACCTAGAGTAACTCCTCCACCGGATCGCTGCTCTACTGTCAATCCCCCATCGGTACTATTCCATATATCGATTCCGATTGGTGTGACAATGTCAGAGTTAGTAGGATGAATAGCGATATCGTGAGCGAACCATCCTTGCCATCTAGAATAATCAGTCACATTCATCACCGACCAAGTAGCACCAAAATCCTCCGACTTGCACAGCCAAGTGGCACCATCATCAAACCAAAATCCATTACCTACTGAGGCATAAAGAATGGTGGCATCTTGCTTGAACATATCAATCTGAATCTTGCCTTGAAAGTCAAGTGGTATGCCTTGCGCTTGAGTCCAAGTCAATCCACCATCAAGTGAACGGAAGATTCCTCTTTGCGCAGAACCCAGATTACCAAATGCAGCAATGATACGATCAGGATTATTAGGATCAACCGCAAGGTCGGTTGCCATTTCTAAATCGAATATTTGTGTCCAACTCTCCCCAGCATTCATTGATCGATAGATACCATCAGTAGTAGCCGCAGTGATGATATTAGGATTAGTCTCAGCCACATCAATCATCCATACGCCTTCTTGATTATTATATGTCCAGTCGAGTGACTTAGTCCAAGTCTCTCCCCCATCAATAGACTTAAGGATACCAAATCCATATGATCCCCTCGTAGAACGATATGCTCCATCATCACCCGTACGATTGATATTATAGACTTCACCAGTCCCTATGTACATTGTCATACTATCCGCTGGCGCAAATGCAATCGTACTTACACCTAGCGTAGGCAATCCTGTCTCCACCTTTTCCCAA
Organism: uncultured Saprospiraceae bacterium; assembly: GCA_938041445.1. Classification (GTDB taxonomy): domain Bacteria; phylum Bacteroidota; class Bacteroidia; order Chitinophagales; family Saprospiraceae; genus JAHDHH01. The sequence continues at coordinate 4,261 of CALISO010000099.1, read as the reverse complement.
GACAACCCTTCTCCTTCATTGTAACTTCTCCAAAGTCCACCACTTGCTGATCCAGCAAAGATCGTATTGGGATTCTGTGGATTGAATGCCATAGTGAGAGTCCTACCAGTAGTATTGAGCGGACCCATTGCCTCCCATTCTCTATCATCTCGGAGGTCTACCCCGTCAAGAAATTCTGCTTTATGATATTCATAGGCTTTACCGTACCCATCATTTGGAATATCTGGATTGGGATAAGCTCTACCCTTATTCAATAGTTGAAGCCCATAAAATGCTCCAGGCACTCGATGACCAGATTGATCATCAGCTGTACAACTCCATAGTAGAATAAATGCGAGTAAGTAGATAAGTCTTGACATAGTGTGAATGTATTTATTAAGTAAGATACACGGTTGGATAGACTATCGTTGCAAACAGTGCCTATTAATTGGGCCATATGACGTCTGCTACATACTAGGGCATCTCAGAGAGTTTACTATAACCATTTGTAAACGTAACATAACCGTTAAGGTACGGCTATTACTATAATCAACTTATATCCAATGACTTACAATCGTACACTCTCTAGAAAAAACCACAATCACACCCAATACATATGACTGGAGCCCATATATGGGTCTTTCCTACACTAAACTTATGTTAGATAACAGGCACTTAAATGATTAGTGCAGATCATAAAAAATACTGAGGCCACTTGACAGAATCATATAATAATGGAGTATTTTCACTTCTGCACATAAGCGATGTATGTGTAACTGCTAATAATGAGAGTTACACATACATACTTGTTAGCCTTCATTAAAAAATAAAATAAAACATGAATTTAGAACCAATAATTAACGCAAAATTCAAAAAATTCAAAAATCAAATGGAACTCAATAGTGTTGCTGATGGAGTAGCATTTGAGCAATATGTTAACCTGAGCATTCTCAAATCTCATCAACCCGATGCATTTAATGGTGACAACGAACTATTCAATAAAGTAAATATTGGTGGTTTTGAGGACATGGGGATCGATGGAATAGCGATAAAAATAAATGGAATTCTTATAAGAGACATTGATGAGGCAAAAGACTTAGTGAAGAAGTTTCCAAGAGTTGATATAGAATTTATATTCATTCAATCTAAATACAAATCAAACTTTGACAAGGGTGAATTTAATAATTTCATCGATGGTGTAAGGGAATTTCTTTCTGAAAAACAAAGACAACCCCATTCAACTGAAATCAAAGAATTAATCTTAATAAAAGACTTCTTGCTAAGCGAAGATGCTGTCTTCAAATGGTCAGATAATCCTTCTGTAAGATTATATTACGTTGTGATGGGGAAATGGCATGATAGTAAACATCAATTGGCACTTGCTGAACAATTAAAGGAAGATATTGGACATTTAAATACATACAAAGAACCATATATTCACTTTGTAGATTTGGCAGGATTTAAGGCAGTATTAGACAGCAATGAAAATAATTTTGAAGTTGTTCTAAATTCAATAGATACAATGCCATTAACCTCAGTTGATGGAGTTGATAATTCTTGCTTAATGATGTGTTATGCCGATGAATTGTACAAATTGCTTTCAACCAAAGAAGGAATTATTAGAAAGTCATTATTCGATGACAATGTAAGAGATTTTCAAGGTGATAATACCATCAATTCCGAAATCCAAAAGACAATTGAATCAGAACCAGAGAAATTTGCCTTACTAAATAATGGAATTACTATTGTATGCAAAAAATACATTCCAAGCAACAGACAAATAACCATTAAGAATCCTCAAATAGTAAATGGCTGTCAAACCAGTCATGTCATCTTTGGCAATTCTAACAGTTTAGAAGCACTTAAAAAGGTTCCACTCGTAATTAAAGTTATTTCAACACAAAACAATGAAATCACTAATCAGATTGTTAGAGGAACTAACAGACAAAATATTGTTTTAGATGAAGCTTTTGAAACAACGAAACCTTTTCACAAAGAACTTGAAGACTTCATAAATGCACTTTCTCCAGAATATAGTAGATTTTACTACGAGAGAAGATCGAAGCAATACGATCATAATCCAAGTATTAATCAATACGAAAAATTAAACCTTAGAATAATCATTCATTCTTTTGTGTCAATGTATCTAAATACGCCAAACTTATCACATCGGCATGAATCGAAATTACTTGACACTTTTGGAAATACTCTTTTTAAGGACTTTCAATCCAAACTACCATACTTTACTTCAAGTCTTGCATTTTACGAATTAGAAAAACTGTTCCGTCAGCAAAAGTTAGATAAATCATACTATACTTTTAAATATCATCTATTGATGATATTTAGGGAATTAATTGCAGGTAGAAGTCCAAATGTAAACAATGAAAGGATCGTCGACGAACATTCCCAAATAGTTCTAAATGTTTTAAAAAATAAAAGTGCAACATTAGAGAAATTCAAAAAGTCTATTGAGTTATTCGATAAAACAAGAGATGAATGGTCGAAACAACTTGGTAAAAATGTACATGGAATAAAAGACAATAAAGATTTTACTTTCTTGCTGTTAAAGAACCTAAGAGACAAAGGACAAAATACTTCAGACACTGTTGAAGATGAGAATTTTGTTTATAAAGGAAAAATCAAAAAAATAATTAAAGACAGATATGGAAAATACTGTGGATTTATAGAAAGAAAGCCAGATAATATATTTTTTCACTCAGCTTCAGCAAAGGGCATGAAGTTGTTTGATGCAGAAGGAAAACTGGTTTCGTATAAAGTATCAACGAATCCTAAGTCTGGACAGTTTTTAGCAGTAGATGTAGAATTTGCCTAAACAAATGAATAACGAAAGGCTAACAATAGATAAGAAGTAATAGCTCCTTTGTCGCTACTACTCTTATCATTATCCGTTATATGGCATAAATAAAAAGATGGACTAATATGGAAGTCAAACTAATCATAATATTGCTTTGTCTGTCAATACAAACGAATTTAATATCACAAAAATCAATGAAAAAAAATGTAGTTGATATATACTGGAAAGGCGACAAATTAAGGTATGTAGATAAAGGTACTTCTAAGAACTACAGTTGGTCAACTATAACTAAATATGAGAACGGGAAGAGAATTGAAATGATAGCATATGGTTCAAATAACTCCAAAATAGACAGAAAAAACACCTATAAATACAGAGATTCTCTATTGATCAAAGAAGAGATATTCTTCCCAAATGAAGAAAGACCAAACCAGTACACAATTTACGAGTATGATTTGAAAGGAAATAATACAAGAAAAACAGATCGAAATAAACAAGATGAAATTCAATACGACTACCGATATTCATACAATGAAAAAAATCAATTAATTGAACAAATTGCATATAATTATTTAGGTGATCCAACTATGAAAATTGATTATAAATATGATCAAACAGGAAATCTAATTGAAGAGAAAAGAAAAGACTATTTTGATGACGACTCATTAGTTAAGTATAAATACGATAAAAAAGGAAATGAGGTTGATAAACAATATTTTTCACCAATTTCAGAATTAAGAAACCATTGGAAAAGTGATTACAATATTGAAGGGTTAAAAATAAGATCTGAATTTTGGGTAAAAGGAATAAAGTGCATAAATCGAACAGAATTCAAGTATGACTCAAAAAATGGAATTGAAACGAGAATATTAATTAACCCAGAAGATGGCTCTCAAAAGGAACAAGTTATTCAAACATTGGAAGATAAATATGGGAATTGGATAGAAAAGAAAATATTAGAAAATGGTAAACTAAAAAGTGTGCATAAAAGGCAAATAGAATACGCCATATAATCGAGTAGACGGCTGACAGGATTGTAGTCCTGTCAGTACGCCTCTCACACCACCGTACGTACGGGTCTCGTATACGGCGGTTCACCAAATCGAAACTTTGAATTTTGTATAGTAGTCAATCATATGAACGTAGCCTCTGCGTTTAAGTAATGAAACTTTGATAATAGTGCCGAGTATTGGGCTTTGAGCTACAGCCCATCCGCCCATTCTTCCCACCCGCCCGCTTGCGGTTCTCTTCATCAGATGTCGTTTAGAAATCTGCCCTAAGGGTACATTCGTTCATTCCACGCATAAGCAGTTCCTTTTCTTATTCCTAACCTTATGAGGTTCTTTCGCTTCCGCTCAGGGCCCGCCCTTCCGCTAGCGGTGCTCTCCTTTAAATGTCCCCCGGACATTTACCTTTCAGGATCAGTCGTTTATAATCGTGCCATATACAGTATCGCAATCGGTTTCG
>CALISO010000098.1 GCA_938041445.1 uncultured Saprospiraceae bacterium | reverse complement strand
GGTTGAAAAATGAAATTCTAATATCTCGTGATACTTAGAAAGTGACTATAACAAATCGGACATTCTTAATAAAAATTCGGCCGTGGAGTTCGATACGGGCTGGACTTTATGTGGTAAACCTTGATCAGGATAAGTCCAATTGCAATTAAGATAAGTCATGAATTTGGTCATAGTCGTGATTCGTTTTTATATGCAGAAGCAAAGTTATGAAGCACATTTGATCTTTTTTGTCCCCCAAATGGGGGACAAAAAGTGGGATTTGGATGATTCTTGTCCCCCATTTGGGGGACAAGAAGTGATAGTTAGTTATCTTATCTTTGAATCACATCACCCAAATTATGATACGTATATCTATTATCGAGGATGACCTCACCATCAGAAAAAACGTGATCACCTTCATTGGTTTTTTCGATGATCTTACCCTTTCTTCTGAATCGGGTTCGATCGAAGAATTCTTAAAGACTGCTGCAAAGAAGAAGATCGAGCATGACGTCTTATTATTAGATATAGGTCTACCCGGTATGTCGGGCCTTGAAGGGATCTCTCATATCAAGGCATTATATCCGGAGTTGGATATCATCATGCTGACGACTTATGATGAGGAGGATAAAATCGTAACTGCGTTACAAGAAGGGGCCTGTTCTTATCTATCTAAAAAGACACCACTGGAGCAGATCATTGACGCCATCAGACTGGTCTATGCTGGAGGATCTTATATGACTCCTGCCATAGCGAGGAAGCTGACTATGTATATGAAACAGGGTAAGAAGCAAGTAAAGCATAAGCTTGATCTGAGTCCCAAGCAAGTAGAAGTCATCGAAGGACTGGTAGATGGACTAAGTTATAAAGCTTTGGCGGAACGCTTGGGTATCTCTGTATCTACGATTAAGACGCACATCAAGCGCATTTATGAAGCACTACATGTGAACAGTAAGTCTGAAGCTGTCGCCAAATATTTGCAAAACTAATCAATGTAAAAACTTAACAAGATATTGACAAGGCGACTTTAGCCCCTTGTTGTCTTTATTGTTTTTTGTAACAAAGGAACAACAACCGTAATCTTCAGGCCGCCTTCATTTTCTAATTTCAATGAGCCACCCAAGCGCTTTGCTCGCATTTTTATGTTTTCTAATCCTTGACCTGTACTTTCTGATTTGTAGTTGCCTATACCATCATCACTTATTGTAAATGTAATGTCACTTTTTGATTTGTGTAGATTGATTTTTACTCTTGTAGCTTGGGCGTGTTTTATAGTGTTTGTCAGAGCCTCTTTGAAGATTAGGTATAGTTGCTGTCTATGATTAGGTAGGATGACCTCATTCATCAAGAACCCCGAAGAAGTGATCTCATAGTCTAAGTCAGATTGGTCAAGTGTTTTTTCTGTGTGCTCTCTGATTCGATCTACCAAGTTGACATATTGATCTTGTCGAGAGTCTATCGCCCATACAGTATCTCGCATGCGATCCATGGCATCTCTTGATATCTGACTGATCTCTTCAAGTTGGTCTCTTTCTGTTCCTGTTGCCTTGAACTTCATAACATCTGCTTGCATCGAAAGTCCAGAAAGCATAGTGCCTACATCATCATGAAGATCACTAGAGATATTGGTGCGTAGCGTGGTCATGGCGAGCTCTTGCTCATTGTCTTTTAGTCGAAGACGATACCCTAAACCAAGTGAGAAAATTAGAATTTCAAATATGATGCCTCCTTCAGTTAACCATATTCTGGGCCATGTCGGTTCTGTGATCCAGTGTAGATCAACAAAAATGGAAACCAAAGTATTAGAAAATGCACCAGTGAAGAGGAGTAAACTGCCTATAGAGAAATACATGGCCAATCGATCACCGGATCTGATTAATTGAGTGACGCAGAATAAACCAATAGATAGGATCGACAAGGGAAATATAAATTGCCATGGGGCAAAGTAAAGGGTCATCACATAGTATAAGTCTACTGACATAGCGAAAGGTGCATATATGAGCAGAAAGCCTATTACTAACTTGTCCAGCCAAGGCATTAAGTTTTTCAAGTCTAAAAAGCTACGCATGAACACGAAGTATAGTATGCCGCATACCATAGACAAAACTTGAGTTTCCCAGACTAATCTCATCGCGTACTGTGCGTCTTTTAGAAACAAACTTTGAAATACACCTGACTCGACAGACAGCATCAATGCTACCGCCATAGTATAAAGAGCGTACCATAGAAAAGGCCCGTCACGACGGATCAAGTAAATAAGAAAGTGATATATACTGATGATAAGTAGTGCTCCGATGATGAGCCCTTGGATCAAGAAGGTCTTCGAATTCTGTGAGACCAAGCTTTGATGCCATTCAGCCTCTGAGAATAATTCTATTTCTAATGCTACATGCTCATATATAGGAGCTTCATATCTGATATACAATGTCTGCTCTCCGGGAGGTATATCTATCCAAGTTTGTGCACTGTTGCCTACACCATTGATGATATAGCCATTAGGGACTTGCAGTTCACTAATTGGGATCGTAGTTCCAGTAGTATATCGTCTTGACAATTGCCCAGACTTATTTTGTAATATCACTTCCACATCCTGACATCCTCCCAAGTAAAGGATACTAGAAGTTTCCTTTTGAGTATTGTTGGCGATTGTAGATTTTAACCAAAGTGTTTGTTGAGTAGGTAGCATGGATAAGAGTTCCCATGATTGCCACCCATCGGCAGGTATGGATGCTGAGTCTGTTATGGCTATCTCCCATTTGCCGGAGAGCGAGTGGTCTTGACCTTGTACAGGTTGTATCACACTTACTGCACAAAGCAAGATTAAGGTCAAAAGTGTAGCCATATACCTGCAGTGATGCATGCCTCTCATAAGAAAACGATACTAATTCAAAGGGATAACAATGTTTATGGAGAAACCGTCATCGTTTTTAAAAGTCACGGTACCATTGATCCGCTTTACGCGCATCTTGATGTTTTCTAATCCTTGACCTGTGCTTTCTAATTTTCTGCTTCCAATATCAACACCGATTCCATTGTCCCTTATAGTAAAGGTAATCTCATTTTTTGATTTTTCTAAGTTGACATTTACCTGAGTGGCTTGAGCATGCTTCATGATATTGGTAAGGGCTTCCTTGAAGATAAGATACATCTCTTGTCGATGATTAGGAAGTATTTTATCCCCGATGGACAATCCCTGACTTGTGATCTTATAGTCTACATCAGATTGGCCAAGTGATTTTTCAGCATGTTCTCTCATTCGATCGAGTAGGCTGGTATACTTGTCTTGACGAGAGTCGATGGCCCAGACTGTATCCCGCATCCGATCCATGGCTTCCCTTGAGGTCTGACTTATCTGGGCTAATTGCTTTTTGTCATCACCCGAAGCCTTATACTTCATGACATCTGCTTGCATGGATAAGCCAGAGAGCATAGTGCCCACATCATCATGAAGGTCGCTTGAGATCTTCGTTCTAAGGTTATCCATCTCTTGTTGTCTTTCTAATTTTAGTTTATATCTTCTCCTAGTACTTAAGTAGATGAGTAAACCGATCAGTAGAAAGGCTAAGAGGTGTAATATGCTGTTCTTGTACCAAGCCTCATTAATGATAATAGGTATGGAGACTTGAGGTTCGCCCCAAGGTGTCCTGCCTGTAGACGCTCTAAGCTCAAAAGTGTATTCACCTGGAGGAAGCGAACTGAACATTACTTCATTAATATGATTTGGTTTTGACCATTCTTCTTCTGAACCTTTCATTCTCCAGCTGTATAGATGGTTTTCTGATTGTTTAAAATCCATCAATGCAAATTTTACATACAACAGCTTGTCATTATGTGCTAACTCAATATTTTCTAATTTATCGAGATCATAGATTTGTTTAATATAACCATCCTTGGCACCTACAAAGTGTGACATCTCGGTGAGCTGCACTTTGAGGCCTTCATCACTTAGATAGTTTCTTTGTATGTCTTCTGGATAGAATGCATCCAGCCCTTTATCACCACCGAAGAAGAATCTGCCATCGGAAGTTTTGAGATATGAATACTTCTGAAAGTATGTACTCTGCAAGCCATCTTCCTCAGTAAAGATGGAAATAAAGTCTTGTGCTATGTCATATCGAGCAAGACCATTATTAGTACTTATCCAGAGGACGCTATCCCCTTGAGCGAGCACGCCTGAGATGAAATTAGAAGGCAATCCATCAAGTTGCGTTTTTTTAGTGATGATGTTTTCTTTTCTATTGAGGTAGTTTAATCCGCCACCCCAAGTTCCCATCCATACATCATTCTCACTGGTCTGACAGATAGTCAGAATGGGAGCATCAGAAGTCTGTTTTGTAGGATCTGGGTCATTAGGACTATATTTTGCTGTAGCACCTTTGTCTATATCCAAATGGTATAATCCAATATTAGTTCCTATCCACAAGTCACGCGATTGACCAGGTTCTATTGATGTAATATTTAGAGTACTTATATCCAGAAGCCCCAGCGGGTCTTTATAATTTTGATATAGTCCTATATTTTCATCGTATGTTTCTAACAAGTTGTTTCCACCGATCCAGTGCCTTCCATCTACATCAATAGTATGCACATAATCGAACCATGATTCGGTCGGATGCTCGATGTATTGTTTGCTTGCAAGATTGTAACTACTCTTGCCTCTCATCCACAGAGTGCTGTCTCTATATGTGATGGCACTTGGATCTATTTCAAAGTCATGGGATCGATTGTGATCGTTATTTTTAATTGGAAAATCGATTAGTGAGTCTTTTTCAAGGTCAAGCGTTTCTACTGTGTAATACATGCCCACAAATAAAGAACCTTTAGGCCCTTCTTCTAATGCCCTGAAGGCCTTGCCTTTTAGATAAGATGTAAAGCCAGATACCTTATGCGTTGCTTTTATTAATCCAAGATCAGAAGCAATCCATAGATTTTCTTGATTATCCACGTACAAATCAAAGATGCGCATTTGTGAACTCTTCGAAAACGTTTTCAATTGATCTGAAAAATTGATAACTTCATCTGTCTCTTTGATATAAAGATTCAGCATATCAATGCCTCCAATCCATATGTCTCCGTGATTAGTTAATTCGATTGAAGTTTTCCATATTCCACTTAGTTGCTCAGAAGCAGGATGTCGCACTAATGTCGTACTGTCTACATGTGAAGTGAAAATTCCTTGTTCTAAAAAAATGGCCCAGATATAGCCTGCTGAATCAACCAGCATGTCATAAGGGCTCGTCGAGGACTCATAGTCCCAGAAGATTTCAGGTTTATGTTTTTTTGATATAGCACCACTTTTTTCTATAGTCCAGATTTCTTGCAATCCTGTAGGACTTAGCAGTTTATGATTGTATTCGATGAATCGCGAAGCATACTGATTCTTATGGTGAAATTTATCTGGTGTTTCTAGAGGTGGACCATATTCAAAATTCACAAGATCATCAGTATATTGGAATGAGTATCCTTGATCAGTAGTGAGCCATAAGCGATCCTTCTCATCGAGAAAAATAGTATTGACCTCAGCACCTATCAATCCTTGAGCTGAAACATCTGAAGGGAGAATAGATGTTACTTTTCCAGTTTTAGAATTTAAAATATCTACTCCTTGGTCAGTACCAAGATAGATGAGGCCATCCTTACCTATATGAAAATCGTTGATTTGGTTACGTCTTATAAAGTGTTCTTTATCAAAGTTGGTATAATTGAGAAAGTTGCTTCCGTCATAACGACTTAGTCCATTGTCAGTCGCTATCCAGATGAATCCATCTTTATCTTGAGTTATGCGATTGATGGAGTTGTCAGCTAGACCATCTTCGATTTTGAATATTGAAAATTCATACTCATGACCTTGGTCTTGAGCATAGAGGCTTAAGGTGAATAAGCCTATGTATGCATATGACAGTAGTAGGGCTAAGTTTCTTAGCACTGCAATTTAAAGTTGATGTCTCGTAAGGTTGTTGCGCGTGATGTATGTGATTGGATTATGCTATTAAGCAAATTTTATCTTCTTCAGATAGTCAGCTCCTGCTTTTGCACAATCCATTGGTGTTGTATTGTCGTATCGTTCTTGCTCCATGATGTAGTACTTCATGCCATTCTCTTGCGCTACTTTTAGGATACTTGGAAAGTCTATAATTCCAGTTCCAAGTGTACACGTTGCAGTTCTTTCATCTCCAGCATTCTTCATGCGATCTTTTACATGGCAAAGTCTAAAGCGATTAGGATACTTTTTTAAGTATTCGATAGGGTCTGCACCACCTGTTACTACCCAGTAGATATCCATCTCGTGATCGACTGTAGCTGGATCAGTATTTTCCATGATGAAGTCATGAGGGATCTGACCAGAGAATGCCTTGAAAGAATATGCATGATTGTGATAAGCGAATCTGATCCCGTTTTTGCGACAGATCTCTCCGCACTCATTGAATCTATCAGTTACTTTCTTCCAAGCGTCCATACTTTTCTGTGGGCCTATGTATGGGCAGATGAGATACTTCATACCTATCTCTGCTGCCTGTCCAGCTTTGATTTCAAAGTCTTTATTTATGTTGACATGACTAGATACCATATCCAAGCCGAGATCAGAGATATAGCTTTTAAAGTTTTTATGTCCCATATCCCAAAACATACCTTGCTTCCCGTCATATCCTTCTATCTGATTGAATCCATATGATGCCAGTTGCTTCAGCGTGCCTTTCGGATCATTTGGTATGACATCACGCAGTGTATAGAGTTGGATACCAAAGTCATTCAGACTTGGGTTGCCCATAGCTGCTCCCATTGCTTTGTCAGTGCCCATAGCTGCTGTTTTACATGCTGCTTGTGGAAGTATAATGGCGCCAGCTGCGGCCATGCCAGCCAGCTGTATGAATGATCTTCTCGTGTTTTTCATAATGACTTATATTGTAGTAGTTTGTTCTTCAATGTATGTATTATTGAATTGAATCAGACTATTTTATAGTTAAAATTACTGATGCAGTTATGAAGAATTTCTTAGAGTACTTAGCCACTTTGGGCCTATTTGTCTTGCTGATGAGTTGCATCGGTTGCAGTCCAAAATCAGTTATTTTATTCAATGGTCAGAATCTGGATGGTTGGCATGTTGATGTGCCAGATCAAGATGAGCATCCAGATACTACAGCATCCTTTATAGTCAGAGACGGGCTTCTTGTTAGCCAAGGTGTGCCAGAGGGTCATCTGATTACTGACGCTTCATATGAGAATTATAGATTAGAATTGAAATACCGATTCGTAGGAGAACCTGGCAATTGTGGTGTGCTGGTACATGCCTCTACACCTCGTTCGCTTTATGGGATGTTTCCTAAATCAATTGAGGTGCAGATGATGCATGAGAACGCAGGAGACTTCTGGTGTATCGTAGAGAATATAGAAGTCGATGATATGGTAGCCCGAAGAGGTCCAAAAGAAGAGTGGGGCATCACTGAAGGCAAGAAGAGACGGATACTCAATCTTACAGATGGAACAGAACGCCCCCTTGGAGAATGGAATACTTATAAGATAGAATGCTTGGGTGATAAGATCAAGGTATGGCTCAATGATACTTTCGTAAATGAAGGCTATAATTGCACTGCACAGAAAGGTCAGATAGCTGTTCAAGCTGAGGGAGCAGAAGTTGAGTTTGAATATATAAAGTTGACTAAAATAAAATCGCTATCGCCTGAATAGAAAATATGTATAAAGAGTAATTCTATGGGTGTAGAAAATGATGGTCGAGGCATTTGGGCATTTGATATAGTCAAATGGTCCGTGGGAATTTCGTTGTTGTTATTTGTTGGTTTGCTTGTCGTGTATGGTTATTCAGAAGAAGGAGTAAGGCAATCGATTCGATGGTCTGCGAGGATTAGTTTTACCTTATTTTGTTTAGCATTTAGTGCTTCAGCTTTGCACTATCACATGAAGAATTCATTATCGTGGTGGCTAAGGATGAATCGCAAATATTTTGGAATTTCATTTGCCATCGTTCACTTGCTACATCTTGTATTCTTA
>CALISO010000097.1 GCA_938041445.1 uncultured Saprospiraceae bacterium | reverse complement strand
CCTCCCTTATCTGCCTCCGTATCACGATTCTGTTCGTAGGAGCCATTCGTAGTCCTGCTTCCTTCAGACAAGTCGTCACCAACTTCGCCCTTACAGCTTACTACAGACTTCTGTCAATTTCATCTGATAGATCTTTCATCTACTAGATCGTTTTGGTTATCTTTATAACCGTATTATGCAAGGCACACACAATAGATATGATGACATATGCTCCTTCGTCACAGACGGCACATATCATTGTTCTTTATAGCTAAGTGGGTACTGTCAAGCAACATAGTTTACACTTTTCATAACAGCTAAATTGAATGAAACCTACAATTAAGAGCTGGTAAATAAAAAGTGTAATAGAACAAAATTTACTCTTAATAAAGATGTGGGGAAGTGGTGAAATATTCAAGAACGTTAAATACAATTGATATTAATATAAACTAATCTTAGCACTTGCTTAAACATTAACTATAAAAACAACAATGCCCAGAAATAAAACGATATGTAACAATAACTATCAAATCATATCTCATCGTGTTTCATAGAGACACCATATACCCTTATTCTTAATAATGCATTTTAAAAATAAAAAGTATGGCATCATTTCATTATGCTTTCAAGGTAAAAGATATAGAATCAACAAGAAAATTTTATATAGAAATTTTGGGTTGTGAAGAAGGACGATCTACCGATTCTTGGATTGATTTTAATTTTTTTGACAATCAGCTTTCAGCACACATCAGCGATGACTTTCCAGAATTAGATTATTGCGGTAAGGTAGACGGGATTAGTGTTCCTATTCCTCATTTTGGCTGTTTATTAGATAAAGCCTTATTTGAAACAATTCGCAAAAAATTGGAATCAGCACAAATTGACTTTGTCGTAAAACCTCAAACGAGATACGAAGGAAAGGTAGGCGAACAACTAACGATGTTTGTATTTGATTTCAGCGGAAACCCTTTAGAATTTAAAGCTTTTACTAACGCTGAAGAAATATTTAAATAGAAGATGTTCACCTCTTTAGAAAAAGAATTTGACATTAAAGTTCTTAACAAAAAGATACTTGATGGTTACGACAACAAGAACTATCATATCACTACTGACGAAAAAGATTTTATCTATAAAACCTATAAGCACTCAGCATCGCTAAAAGATACCATCCTTGCGGAAAACGAAGTTCTACTTCACTTAGAGGAAGGTTTTATATCGCATATACCTAGGCCGGTTCCCCATAATGACAATTCCTATGTCAAAATATTAGACTCTGAGAATGGCAAAGTGATCTCTCGTATGCTTACCTTTTTACCAGGTGAATTTCTCGGAGACACAAAACATACAAAATCATTATTTGAGTCATTAGGTTCTTTTCTAGGTAGGTTAGATACTAAACTTGCAGATTTAACGAACTATACTATCCAAGCCCGAAAACTGAAATGGGACATTCAATACTTAGATCTAAATAAGAAATATATCCGCGATATTTCTAAACCCAAAGACAGAAATGTAGTAGCCTATTTTTTTAATCAATTTGAAGAAATAGTAAGACCTGTCATTCCTGAACTTAGAAAACAAATCGTACATAATGATGCCAATGAATGGAACATCCTCGTTCAAAATGGAGAGGTCTCAGGAATCATTGATTTCGGAGATCTTGCTCATACATTCCTAATTAACGAATTGGCCATAGCCATAACCTACGGATGCTATGATAAAGAAAATCCTCTAGAATGGGCTGTGATACTTATTAAGGCTTATAATCAAGAAGTTCCATTAGAAGAGAAAGAACTAAAAATTCTGTACTATCTTATAGCTGCACGACTTTGTATCAGTGTATGCAATTCAGCACATGCTCGAAAGGTAGACCCTAATAATACTTATACATCTGTAAGTGAGAAGTCTGCATGGAGTATGTTGTACCGTTGGCTTGCGATAAATCCAATAAAAGCTGAAAATGCATTTAGAAAAGCAGCTGGCTATTCAGTCTCTGACAAAACTAATATTGATGAAGTTTTAAAAAGAAGGCATCAACACATCAGCCCAATATTATCATTGAGTTACAAGAAGCCTATTCATATGGTTCGTTCAGCTTTTCAATATATGTATGATGCTGAAGGGAATACGTTTTTAGATGCTTACAACAACATTCCGCATGTAGGGCACTCACATCCCAAGGTAGTAGAAGCTGGCAAGAAACAAATGGCTAAACTTAATACCAATACACGGTATCTATTTGAAGAACTCGCCATTTATGCTGAGAAATTATTGAGTCACTTTCCCTCAGAATTAAACAAAGTCTTTTTTGTAAATTCTGGGAGTGCAGCTAGTGACTTAGCCATCAGAATGGCCAATAATCATACAGGCTCAAAACATATGATGGTTATGGAACTTGGTTATCATGGCAATACCCAAACGTCCATAGAAATCAGTGATTATAAATTTAATCATCCGAAAGGTAATGGTCAAAAATCACACATTATTAAAACCCAGATACCTGACATCTATAAAGGAACTTATCAAAATGACAACCCCAATGCAGGCAAACTGTATGGCATAGATGCAGTAACTCAAATTAAAGATAGCAATGTGCCTATCTCTGCCTTTATCAGTGAGCCGATCGTAGGTTGTGCTGGTCAAGTACCACTACCAAAGGGCTATCTAAATGAAGTGTATCCAGCCATAAGAGCACAAGGAGGAATTTGTATCAGTGATGAAGTGCAAACCGGATTTGGACGATTGGGAAAACACTTTTGGGGATTTGAAGCTTCGGGTGTTATCCCTGATATGGTCATACTAGGAAAACCAATTGCCAATGGACATCCAATGGGAGCTGTGGTCTGTACTCAACAGATTGCTACCTCTTTTGAAAAAGGTGTCGAGTTCTTTAGTTCATTTGGCGGTAATCCAGTTTCTTGTGCCATAGCTACTGCGGTATTAGATGTTATAGAAGAAGAGGGGCTTCAAGAAAACGCAAAGGTTGTTGGTAATCACTACTCATCATTATTAAGAGAATTAATGCAGAAATATCCTTGTATAGGAGATGTGAGAGGTAGCGGATTATTTATTGGTTGTGAAATAGTTAAAGATAATTCCAAAGAGCCAGATACATCATTGGCAAATCATATTAAGAATGAGTTGAGAAACAAGTATATCCTAATCAGTACGGACGGACCTTACGACAATATCATCAAAACAAAACCCGCTTTATGCTTTAGTCTAGAAAATGCAGAGACGGTAGTAAAAGCCATCGACCAAATTCTGAAAATGCATTATCACCATAGGTGATGACAGCTTAGTTGCTAAAGCAAATGAAAATAAGAAAATGCTAAGTAAAACATCTCATTAATCGCAAAATTTGCTAATAAAATAAAAAGCCATACTCTGTAAGGATTTGGTTTTTTTTAAATTTCAGTATGGAACAATTATTATCGACAATAAGAAAGTGTACAGAATGTCAATCATCTTTACCTCATGGAGTTAGACCTATCTTATCAGCATCTTCACAAAGTAAATTCATTATCATTGGTCAAGCTCCTGGAAGTATTGTTCATCGGACAGGCATACCTTGGGATGATAAAAGTGGAGAACGATTAAGGAGTTGGTTAGGTGTTGATAAGGAAACTTTTTACGATCCAAAAGTTTTTGCTCTATTGCCTATGGGCTTTTGCTATCCTGGCACTGGTAAATCGGGGGATTTACCACCTAGAAAAGAGTGTGCACCTCTATGGCATGATAGAGTATTAGAGGTTATAGATCAGCCTAGCTTAGTTATCTTAATCGGAGCTTATGCACAGAAGTATTATCTGGGCGAAAATAGAAAATCTACACTAACTGAAACCGTCAACCATTATGAATCATATTTACCTAAGTTCTTCCCTTTACCACATCCTTCACCCAGAAATAATATTTGGCTAAAGAAAAATCAATGGTTTGAAAAAGATGTACTTCCTGACCTTAGATCTATATTAGAAAACGGTCACCAACACTAGATATCAGCTCATATATCTTCTTGCTTCAAATAGACAATCTCTATCATGTTCGTTATAACCTAACTGATAATAATAATTTGCATTTGGGATATGGATATATACTTAGCCAAAAGTACAGTTGATATAGATTACAATCAAAAAGGTCAGTAATCTATAGACTAGAATAAAAATGCATGAAGATATGTGTGCCCTATCCCAGAGAAAATTTGTCAAAGAGCAGCTAGATACTTTCAACAAATTCTAACAACACAGCCTTGTGTAGATCTAAATCCATATCCGGAGAAAGAGAAGCACGAACGATATAATCCTTGTCACCTTCTTTTGTAGTGCCTTGAGTTGACGTTGCTGGGATTGTCCAATAGCATCCCTTGAGTTGGCCATAACTCACACAGAACTTACTCTCATGAGGAATCTTGGTAATCATTAGATTAATCAACTTAAGATTTAAAGCCCTCTTGTATGATTCTCTTTCAGCTTCAGTATTGCCTTTGGTAGGTAGGTCCATCGAGAAGACGGATGGTGTAAAACCTTCAGCAGCTAACATCTCTGAAACAAAATTGATTTTGGCTGTTGGTAATATCTCTTCTATATAACTCACAAACTCTCGGGTATTCTGATAAGCATCGACTATTCTCTGCAACATTGATGGTAGCTGATTTGCCAATATAGAATATTGAAGATCGGTGGCTTCATTGTCGCAGAGTGTAAGGTGGAGGTCTACCCTGTCCATCAGATCACTAGCTCTTTTGTTCCCTACACAGTAGCCAGCTGTGCAACGTCCACCACTTGGAAACTTAGACCCACTAGCAAATGCAATCGTTCTTACAGAGGATAGAAAACCACCTTCTTCTAAGAACTGAATATTGGGACAAAACGTCTGATCTAATATGAAGACAGGATCCACAGCTCTAGCACCAGCAGCAGTATTTCGAGGTTTAGAGAGTGTTGCTTTTAATTGATGAAGATCTGGCACTTCGACTCGTGGATTAGTAGGAATCTCTGCAATAAGCAATGGTATAGCATCTTGGTAAGCGATGTCGGCAAGCACAGCCTCCATACTCTCTACCATATCATTATCACCATCTACAGCAAGGTCAACTACATCGACATTTGGCAGACATGCCGCTACTCGTCTCGCTTGATCATTAGTGCCACCATAACAGTTAGTAGGGACAATAATTTTGATTGGCTTTGCTTTGTTGTTATCCATAGCATAGTGAATTAGTCCCATCAATATCGCATACTGAATAGAGAGACCACTTGACCCGACTAGGACTTTACCTTTAGTGGCAGTAATCTCTTTTACAAGATCTACGACCTGTGCTTTATGCGTACCTATATGAGATATAGAGTCAGATTGACCAATGAGTGAAGTTAAGATCGTCTGACAGTTTGCTGGTGTCATTGCGATAGTTTCTCTACGTCTTACATGTTGAATATCAGAGATGTAATCTTGATTCATATCTCCATTAATCAGCAAGAGACTACCGAGTGTAGGATGGACATTGACATAAAAATCTATCTGAGATCCAGTAGTAAGTTGACCAGAGATTCTATCAAGGTCAAAAGATTCGTGCTCTTTAATACTTGAAATCAGAACTGTACTCCCGTCAAATGGAATGACATCATTTAATGACTTTATCTTCTCCAATTCAAAGTTGTATCCATAGACAGAACTCAGGATGTCTGCATCAAAGTTTTCGGGTAGATCATGATGATATAGGATTCGAGTACTATTGTTGTCCAACAAGTTCTTTCTTAAGATTGCTAAAAGTGGAATAGTTTCAGAAGCAAAACTGATCACGCTGTTGGGATTGAGCTGACAAGAATGCGCAACCAGCCACTCGAGCACACAGGATAATGGATGACCAAGTCGAATATAGTCATATGCACTAGGCAACAGGGATAGATCATCAGCTAGAGTCCCTTGATCCGCCTTCTGATAAAGGCCATCAAAATGGTCTAAGAATTCAACCTTAGCTAACTCCTCATTATAGATATCTAGTCTATGTGTAGTGATACTCAGCCATCCTGATGGCATTTCATCTAAGACTTTACTGATAAACTTGAGCACCATATTCTTTTCCATAGTATGTGATCGAATTGTGGCGGCAAGATAGAAGTTTTACTCAGAGAATAAAAGCACATATTTTCCTATTTATTGGAATGTATCAATGGAATTGAAAATCAACTCTATCAACTCAATAATTGCAGAATTAGAGGCCATAAACATTAGCCTAATAGATTCAGGTTGAGATCAATGTAAGATGCAAGAAAAAGCTATAAATTAGTCTGTGTGTAGAGGAGGTATTATGATAATAGTGGGGATAAGGTCAACACATATTTTGTTAGGTGCCATTGGATAGAAATCACCAACATTAATTAAATTGACATTGAGAATAATCCTTCGCTTCCTATAACGTAGAAATTTCGAATCCTAGAAACCGATAAACTCAAACCAACCAAACTTTGAAAAAATTGCTACTTGTCTTAGAAAAACCTATTGATATTGCGCCACTTGTGTATGCTCGTATCGTTTTGGGTATTCTGATTTCGCTAGAGTTTAGCGGTGGATTATTCAATAGCTATTCAGAGACTCTTATCCAAGGCAACTTTCATTTTTCATATCTTCTGACAGGATTTGTAAAGCCGTGGTCATCTGAGCTGATGATGCAAGGGCATTTCGTCCTCAATTTTATTCTTGGGATCTTATTTGCAGCAGGGTTCTATTATCGATGGGTCACACCAATGTTTTTATTATCAGGCGCCTCATTGTTTCTGATGGAAAAGACGCTATACATTAATCACTTCTATCTGTACTCTTTAGTGTTACTATTGTTTACTTTTTTGCCAGCACACAGAGCATATTCATTTGATACGTGGCGGAAGCCACATTTAAAAGTTTCTGAAGTACCTGCTTGGACAATCTACATCTTACTCTTTCAGTTAAGTGTCGTCTACTTCTACTCCGGGATTGCCAAGTTTAATTCTGATTGGCTTCAAGCCCAACCTATTCAATTATGGTTAGCTAGGAAGGCGGACTACCCTATCATTGGTGGCATCATCTCTACAGTGTCTCACGCCTACTTTGTCGCTTATGGAGGTATCCTCTTTGACTTACTTATCGTTCCATTTATGCTTTACAAGCCAACTAGGAAGGTGGCATTTGTGATTTGCATATTTTTCCATTCGGCCAATGCTGCGACTTTTGGTGTGGGTACTTTTCCTTGGTTTTCGATTGCTGCAACAGCACTATTCTTTCCGGCAAGTAGCTTTCGCAAATGGATATTAAAGACCAAGTTGCCACCAATTGGATTTAAAAACTATGACTATGGAAGGAAAAAGAAATATATCTATGGGTTCCTATCAGTCTATGTAGTATTGCAATTGCTTCTCCCACTGAGACTTCATTGCTATGCAGGTAATACGAGTTGGACAGAGCAAGGTCATTATTTCGCTTGGCGGATGATGTTGCGATCTAAGCAAGGATCTATCAAGTTTACCGTGAAGGATGCTACAAGTAGTGCTACTGAAGTTGTCAATTTACGTGATCACCTCAATAGACGTCAAGTCAATAAGATGGCTGGTAATCCTGATATGATAGTCCAATTTGCTCACTACCTAAAAACCTATTATCAAGAAGAAGAGAACTATGATTCACCATTGGTCTATGCTCAAAATCAAATTAGCATGAATGGCAGAACCCAACAACCAATGATTCCTCCTGACCTTGACTTAGGTAGCATTGTAAGGGACCTCTCTCCGTATAGTTGGATAGTCCCATTGGAATCCAATTAAGGCCATTTATGCTCAATAAAGAATCCCTATTCCGACCATAATCGAAATAGGGATTTTATACTTATTCAGCAGGCTTTAAATAGACTTACTTCATCTTACTCCACTTAGCAATGTTGTCTTTATTGATTTTGACATAGCTTTCGTTACCTGCTTTTTCTGCTAGACTCATTGACTTCTCTGCTGCCGTAATAGCTTTCTTATACTCTCCAAGTTTCGCAAGAACTTCTGACTCATTTCTTACTTGCCAGAATTTTGGATCATCTCCACTTGTTGACATTTGGATATACTCAAGTGCCTTTTTCAAGTCTCTATCCTTGCTAGCCATATAGACACCTGCAGAATAATAATCACCTTTAGTTGGACCAGCAAGTGTCTTTTCGATTGATGCCATTGCATCTTTATCAGTATTGACTCCCACTTTGATTGGCACTACAATGTTATCCCAGATAATCTGCAAGTCTGCTGATTCACTAGTGAGATTATCAAATGCGATAGACATCGTCTCGAACGTATGTGAAACTTTCACAGGTGTGACTGTTGCCACTACATCTGCTGTCGCGTCTCCATATCCACCAGATCTAGTTGTAGTATAGTCAAAGAAGTGTACTTTCCAGCTACTAGCTCCTGGTGTAGTAAATAATGCATAGCTACCTGCCTCAAGTGCTTGACCCTCGATTGTTACATCTTTTGAGAATGTAACCTTAGTTGCAGCATTTGCTCCAGTTCTCCATACTTTACCATAAGGCACAAGTGCATCTGCACCATAGATAGTTCTACCCTTCATACTTGGACGTGAGTATTCCACACTGATATCAGTCAACCCGACAGTCTGCGTAATCATACTTTTTGGACTGGGTGATGGTGTTGTGATCTGCGCTGCCAGCTGACTGAACGTCGCTGTGATTGTAAGCAGCGCAAGAGATACAATTAGTTTTTTCATTAGAATATTATTTATGTTTTGTGATAATATTAGGTAGTACAAATAACTGCAGGTAAGGTTCAGTTAATGTACTCATTTCCGATAGAGGAGTAACATAACGACAAACACCTATTCTAGGATGAAGTCTACCCTTCTGTTTTCTGGGTGGTACTTTTTATCGTTTGACTTTATGATAGGCCTTGAACCTCCATATCCTTTAGCTGAGACTATCTGTGTATGGCTAACGCCTTTCTTGATCAGATAGGCTGCTACAGCTCTTGCCCGCCTCTCAGAAAGCTCTAGGTTCTTTGCCGCATCACCTACATAATCTGTATGTCCTTCGATAGTGAGATTCCTATCAGGATTACTGACTAATAATGCAGCAAGCCTATCCAATTCAGGATATGATATCGTAAGTATTTCAGATTTAGCTTGTTCAAATTCTACACTCTTAGGAATATATTCTCCGAGCATCTCATCAGTGACATTCTTAGGGACTTCTATAATTGGCGATTCTATAATCTTTACAGGCTCAGGACTGGGTTTAGATACGACTTCATCTACTGGCTTTAATACAATTGGCTTTAAAACTTCTTCTTTATCTTTTGATTCTATAACTTCATTTGGTTCTTCAACCACAACCTCGAATTGAACAATATTATCTTCAAGAGGTGCTCCATATGTCACAGGAAAATGCACCATATCTTCTCCATACCACCACTCAGATAGCCAGTTACGGTCAGATTCTACAGGTACCTTCCACTCGATGGTGAGCTCAGCTTCTTTTTCGGCATTAAAGAATTCCACGATAATCGGATAGGTCTTACCTTCCTGTAATTGTATCGTGCCTGTACTATGACCCACATCATTTAATGCCCAATCACTAATAATGACATTACCATTGACATACACTCTGACTCCATCATCATAGTAAGCCTCGCAAGTAACAGTGACATCTTCAGGAACAGTCAGGGTGCCAGTATACTTCACACTACAGAAGTTAGCCATTAGTCCGTCGATTGGTGGGGAATGATCCCAGTAGAAATCTAGCTTATCCGCTGTACCAGATCCAACATACTTTTCAAAATTGGTACCGTTATAATAATCAACCTTGAAAACTGATTGACTAGAAAGATTGATGGTTATGATCAAGAGTAAGACTGAAGAGAGCACCTTAAGCATAATTGTTTTGTTTGGATAGGAATACCTAAATATAGCAAATCAGGATTGCACATCAAAAAAAAAATCAACCAATTGCCTATCAAAAATAGATAGTCCATTCAATCATAACACCTTAGTAATACCGACATAAATCTTCGAGTCACATTTCAGGCATCTGGTTGTCAAGGAGGAATCAATAATGAATAAATATAGGAATACGCTTCACGTCGATATGCTAATCCTTAACTTTGACTTTATGATCAGAAACATACTTTCAAAACGCAATTCCAAACTAATTGGAATTTTCTTACTCTTATGTGTTTTTACCTACACGAGTCATGCTCAAGAGGAAAAATATATCGTGAGTAGTGAGGCAGAATTCGAGGTAGCTCATGATAGTGCCTCATATGGAGACACGATAGTTTGGCTATCAGGCACATACTCAGATATCGATCTAAGAATTGACAAAGATGGTCTCTACATCACTGCGGAAGTGAGAGGTGAAGTGATATTTACAGACCAATCTTTACTGCGGATAGATGGTGATCGGAATACCTTCAGAGGATTCCAATTTCTAGAAGGAGATATTGGTCAAGATAATGTGATTGATATTTTTGGAGATTACAACCTCATCACTCACGTAAATATTCAGGACTATATGAGCTTCAAATATCTCGTCATCAGAGAAGCAAGCCAATATTGTCGAATCAACCGATGCAACTTTGAAAATAGACTCAACCTTGATGATCAAAATATTCTGTCAGTTCTAGTTAGAAGTAGCCAGCCTGGCTACCATACGATTGACTACTGCTCATTTAAGAATTTTGATGGAGGGGGTAATGATGATGGTATAGAGCCCATTAGAATCGGGCTGAGTACACAGGGAGATTTTATCAGCAGGACAGTTGTTGAATATTGCTACTTTACTCAGTGTAATGGAGACGGAGAGATCATCTCTAATAAGGCACGACAAAATGTCTTTAGATTCAATACATTTGAAGACAATCCTCTTGCTGAACTAGTCCTACGACACGGTGCAGAATCTATCACCTATGGCAATTTTTTCATTTCTAACAAAGGTGGAATCAGAGTCAGAGAAGGACAAGATCACTATATCTACAACAACTACTTCTATGACTTAGCTGATAGGAGTATTATGTTGACAAATGATTCGTCTGATCCATTGGACAATATTAATATCGCATTCAATACATTTATCGACAGTGAAGAAATTAGACTTGGAGGTCC
This sequence comes from uncultured Saprospiraceae bacterium, assembly GCA_938041445.1. GTDB lineage: Bacteria > Bacteroidota > Bacteroidia > Chitinophagales > Saprospiraceae > JAHDHH01. The sequence goes on along the minus strand of CALISO010000097.1, from coordinate 9,117 downwards.
TGGATCCAATGATCCCACTAATGTCACTTTCGCAAATAATATCTACTTCAACAATACTACCTCAGACGTCTTTACAGAACCAACCGGAACCGAAACTTGGATTGGGAATGTGGTGCTAGGAGAATTAGGAATAACATTACCAGATAGTGGTATTACGATGATAGATGCTATGCTTGGGCAAAATAACGAAGGATTCTACGGATTGACAGCTGGTAGTCCAGCAATTGATGCTGCTCAACCTGGGTTCCAGTCATTACCTTTCTATGAAGGCATTGAAGATATTGACTTCGATATCCTCAATGACTTGATGGGAGAAATTCGACCTGAAGAAATCACAAGAAAAGATGTCGGCTGTAGTGAATTTCCCCAGACCATTACGATCCAACCCTACGCAACGGAGGAAAACACTGGCCCTATCTATCTGACAACGAACGCAATCACAAGCTTAGAAGAGGAGGTAAGCAAGAATAATAGTTCGATAGCGATAAGTCCAAATCCCGTAACCGATGTTATAAATGTAACTATTGACACTTATACTGAAGGAGTATTAAACGTTGAACTTCTTGACACTAATGGAAATATCCTCAAGTCAATCTCTGATCAACAAATAACTAACCAAGTAACGACATTATCTATATCGATTGATGAGTTGCCTCCTGCTGTTTACTTTCTGCGAGCTATTGAATATGGAAGTGATAATAGTCAGCCATCCGTAAGTACAATGAAGTTTATAAAGATATGATGAGTGGTGTATCTGTTCAAAACGGGTAATCACTCCGCTGCCCTAACTCATAATCTGATACATTGATTTCTTATACTGAGAAGGAGACTTGCCAGTGACTCTATTGAACTGCTTACTAAAGTGGGAGAAGTTGTTGAATCCAACTTCCATTGCAATTTCAGCAATAGACTTATTGCCAATAGATATAATACGGATAGCTTGTCTAATTCTGAATTCATTGACAAACTGTGTAAAAGTCTTATTTGTATACTTCTTGAAGTACCTGCAGAAAGCAGGAACAGTCATTAATGCCACCTTACTGATTTGGTCGAGTGAAATTTCAGAAGTATAATTAGACTTGACGTAGTCATACACTTGATTGATACGTTCATCATCTTGATTCTGTATGACAAGTGTCATTCCAGCTGCATTTAACACTTCGTACTCTTCTGACTGTGCTAGAATCTGGAGAATCTGGAACATACTGAGCAGTCGATCAAATGGACTCTTCTTTTCCATCAACTTGAGTTCACTTCCCACATAACTCTTGGTCTCACCATAAAATGAAATTCCAGCCTTAGACTTTTTAATAAGGTCACCTATTGCATCAAGTTCTGGCATGATCAGCAGAGAACTTTTGATTAAGTCTTTCTTGAATTGAACGACAATCTCTTCATTGACACCTTGAATTCCGAAGTCATAACCATAATGTGGGATGTTGGGGCCCATCAATATCAAGTCTCCATTTTCAAACTGAGAGATATGGTTTCCTACATATCTACTCCCAAATCCTTCCTTAATAAATACAAGCTCAACTTCCGGATGATAGTGCCAATATGCCTTGGCATCAGGATTACGTGTCGTAAATCTTGAATATCTCAAAGAAGACCCAATATCTGACTCTATTTTCTTGAGTCGCGGAATTAAATGCTGTTTCGGTTTTACTTCCATAATGTTTGGCATATAGTTACCAACTATCCTATTTTAACCCAAATGTGTTCTATATTAACCTCTAATGGTAAAATAGAACACCAATTGAGCAAATATACCAAACTTTAGTTGGCAAATCAACCGCATCTTTGTAGTAGAAATTATTTAGACACCCACAAAAAATTATTGATTATGAAACATGTACTTTTTATTCTAGCAATGCTTTTTGTCGCAACTTTCCAATTAGCTGCTTCAAATGATGCACCTTCTATCTCTATCTATTCTGCTGATAGATCTATTGTCCTGAGCAAAACAGGGATTCTAGCTGATGCCAACTCAATGACAATTTCTAATGCAGATGGCGAGGTTATCTTCACACATAACTTAAAGTCAGACAAACATAGAATCAAATATGACTTAGGTAAGCTACCTAATGGAACCTATAATCTTGAGATTGACGGAACAGACCATACTGAGGCTTATCAAGTAGTGATGACTGATAGCAATATCACACTTCAAGAAGTAGAGACATTTCACTCTCCTATCCTATCAATTGATGAGAGTAACAAAGTAATGATCAATCTAGAATCTGATAACCCCGAGTCAATCTCTTATTTTATCTACGACAACGCTGGCAAACTCGTATATGACTACTCAGAGGTGAATACTGGTACCTTAAATAAAGTGTTCAACCTAGAACAACTACAACCTGGTAAATACAAGATATACACAAGCACTGCACACTTTTCCCAAAATATATGGGTCAATCTATAATAGATACAACGTAGACTAAGAATTTTGTTAAGGTTAGCAAAGGTTTTATCGAGGGATCTCATTTTATGAGATCCCTTTTTGTATTCCAGCATTACCGAATCACATACTCATCCATTATCCTATTAAAATCTCCTTAAACCTCTACTTCTACAGAACAAATAGGCTCCATAAAGTGGTTATATTGGTGAATCAAAATAACTGTAACATGAAAAATATCCTAAAGTTTAGCATTATCGGTATGGTACTCGCTTGTTGTAGCATCAATGAAGGCTATGGGCAGTTTGTGGATGGCCAGAACATTCAAGAACTCAACACCCCGTACATATTTGTCAATCCAGTTGCACGAATTGGTCGAACTATCAACCTCAGTATAGATTTCGGTCAAGAACAACGAACATTGGATATGCGTTCGACTGGTCTTTTAGATAAGGATGGTAAGCCTCTCAAGTTTAATTCGATAGTCCAAGGCCTCAATTATCTGCATTCATATGGCTACATATTGGATGAAACGATTGTAGACCCAACAGGAGGAGTAATCTATGTGCTGACTCAGACATTCTAGCACGGAACTTGTTGTGGTACAGTTGGTCCAAAAGATGTACTACTTTGTTCGGTTTTTACTTGTTTTATCAACCTAGATAGTCCTATGCCTAACGTTCTTGAAACATTATAAGACTATTATTTTTCTACAGGCAACCAAGTATGTACTTTTGCCATTTAGATAACAAACAATTCGACCCTATTTAAGGTAATTGATACTCACAATACTAATACCTTATGCTGGCGAGACTTATTTATTTCTTAGAAAAATAGACAACCCTATGCATTTCGGTAAAACTTTACTTCTTATGATTAGTGTATGCGTCATTTCGTGCACTACACAAGAGCCGATATATCAACCTATTGTACTTAAAGAGAACTTTCAAAACAAAGGACATAAACTGATCTATGAAACAGTAGAGAAAGTTGGAAATTTTGAATTACTTCGTTATGATAAGAAGGATGTGATTGCCACATATAAGTTAGATAAGCCTGAGGGCAAATCTGACATCTCTTTAGAGAAGTACATCTTCGAAGGTGAACTTTCCTATGGCAAGTATTACAGACATGATTATACTATGCCAAATCTCGCTGGTGAAATTATACAAGCAAATGATGGAGAGCAGGTATGGATGTCGCATAATCAAGTTACGCTTAACTCACCTTCCATAATCAATGAGGCCTCCTCAGATAGAGCGAACAACTTTTACTGGTTTACAGTTTTACATAAATTGTTGGACCCCGATCTTTTCTATAATTACTTAGGGACTAAGACTATAGACTCCAACAAATATGATGTTGTTGAGGTAATGTTGGACCCTGAGAGAATCAAGTCTACTAATCAATACCATGTCTACATCAATAAGAAGACAGGCTTAGTTGACCAGCTTGTCTATGATAGTGAATCTCTAGGAGAAGAATATGGACCAAGATTGATCCAACTAGAGTATGAATCTATTGATGGCGTATACTTACCTAACAAGCGGAGATACAAAAAATCAAATTGGGATGCTGAGATCGACGACTCGCCTTGGACATACGAGACATGGTCAGAAGTTTCATTTGAAAATGAGCTAACCAAAGAAGATTTTAGAAACCCAGAATATTACTTCTAACTTACGAATATCCTACAAGTATGATTCAAATACAATTATACGGTGCCGACTGGTGTCCTGACTGCAGAAGAGCCAAATCATACTTAGATGAGAATAACATTGATTATCAGTTCATTGATGTTGATCTAGACAAAGAAGCGACTGCTAAAGTAGAAGCAATCAACAATGGTAAGAGAATTATTCCCACGATCATTATCAATGGAAAATCTTATACCAATCCAGATAATGCAAAACTCGCTTCAGTTCTAGGAATTAATGAAGGTTATAGAATAGTAGTCTACGGTGCTGACTGGTGCCCTGACTGTCGCAAATCGAAAGCATTCTTTGATGATAACGGGATCAATTATCAATACATCTATATCGAAGAGAATGATTGGGCTGTGCCGATTGTCACTAAACTAAACAATGGCAAAAGGAAAATCCCAACAATTATCATCAATGACGATATCGTACTTGTAGAACCAGAAAACGAAGAGCTTCGTCAAGCACTCAAGATTGATGAGACCAAAGAAGAGAAGGTCTATGACACGATCATTATCGGTGGTGGCGCAGCTGGGTTAACCACATCTATCTATGCACAACGTGATCGATTTAGCACACTAATATTGGAGAAGAAGACTATTGGAGGAAATGCCTTTCTTACAGAAAAGATTGAAAACTATCCAGGCTTTACGTCCATCTCAGGTCCAGACTTGATGGATAAGATGGAAGAGCAAGCTAAGACTTACGGAGCTGATATTAAGACTGGAGAAGACGTTATTGATATACGCAAGACGGATGATGTATTCGTCATCAAAACGAATACTAAGGAATACTACGGTAAGTCTGTTGTACTTTCTACTGGCTCTACTTATAGACTACTAGAAATCCCAGGTGAACAAGAGCTCATCGGTTCAGGAGTTCACTTTTGTGCTACGTGTGATGGAGCTTTCTATAGAGACAAAGATATCATCGTTATTGGCGGAGGTAACTCTGCACTAGAAGAAGGAATCTTCTTGGCAGGATTTTGTAAGAGTGTCTCTATCATTTCAAGAGATGAGGCATTCACTGCCTCTGAGACTTACATAGAAAAGCTAGCGTCTATCAACAATATAAACACCTATATGAATAAGACTTCACTAGAATTCGTGGCTAACGATTCTGGAGGTTTCAAAGGTGTCAAAGTTGAAGATAATGTTACAAAAGAAACAAAAGTCCTAGAGGCAGATGGTGCATTTATATTCATTGGCCTGATACCAAATACCGAGAAGTTCGATGGCTTTGTAGAGCTTAATGACAAGGGATTCATCACCACAACTGGACTCGCAGAAACCTCAGTGCCTGGTGTATTCGCAGCAGGTGACTGCAGAGAAGGTGCAATTGCTCAAGTAGCTGCTGCAACAGGAGAAGGAGTACTTGCTAGCTACGGCATTCGTCAATATTTCAAATAAGGTATTATAGTCTAATTGTCAAACTTAGCGATGTAGTAGTTAGAGGCCCCAAAGTAACCTAGACCATTCTCAATATTATTATACAACGAGACTGGCTCTGAAAATGGCCCTAGATCGCTAGTCATAACAAAGTTTTGATGAGACACATCGAATCTATATCGATCCTCTGATAAACATGACCACTCGATTCGAAGTTGACTTTTGATTTGCTCAAAAGTGAGCGACGACAAAGATGCCCCGGATACGCTTATATCGATATAAAACGAGACTTCATATTCACTACCATCGAATATTTCATCTGAAAAAACAACTAAGCCAGAATCAAGCCAAATCAAATTAGGATTATTCAGTGATGCGAATCTTGGTCGAATTGTAAAGTCATCAGTATCTGCAGTCCTTCTATCAACCTCAATTCCATAGAAGTTTTCTCCAGGTGGATCAGTGAACGTCAAGGTAACCAGGAATGGTGTAAGATCAGAAAATTCGGATGGTGGCACATCTATAGAATCCGCAGTGATTTCTGTCAAGTATACCGGCTCTGGCATCTCTGTTGTTGCCATTGCTGTTCCTAAAGTTGGATGCGTGACTTCTACTGTGTAAGTGTCGTGAGGCATATCGTAAGAAAGTGATGTAGTTGTATCTATACCAGCATATCTTCCAAAAGATAATTCTGAAAATTCACCTACGAAGCCTGAACTTGAAAATAAATTGACTTCGCCACCTTCATAGTATACAACTTGATCTGGACTCTCAACAATAGATTGACTCTCAGCCAATAAGAGTACAGATACCTCATAATCTGGTTCTCCATCGAATTGGTGATAAATAGTGCCACTAAGTCCGAGCCTTTGCTCAAAGTCAAAGTCATCTTCAAGGTCTAAATCTTTGACCAAGGCATTCTCACAACTTGACATCACCATACCTGCGATGATGAATAGGAAAATAATCTGCAATACTGCTATATATGATTGTCTCATTTGACGATAATTTTAAAAGGTAATAAATCTAGAATACTAAAATTCGAATCTATAACTGACTGAAGGGATGATTGGAAACAAACTGTATTGTCTTAGAACAGTTTTTGGCTCGACACTACCATCTTGTTGTCTTTCAAATTCAGTCTCAAAGTTTACAAAGAATGGATTCTTTCTACTATAGGCGTTATAGGCTCCTATCGACCATATTCGTGTATGTCGTTTTTTCACTTTTGTAAAATCCACATTAATATCTAGTCTGTGATAGCTTGGCAAACGATTGCTATTTCTACCATTGAAATATTGAACATCACGTTCAAAAGAGTCTGGAGGTAAGATTACAGGTAGTTGAGAATTGGCAAATGTGACAGCATTCCCAGTACCATATACCCATGTAGCCGCAAAAGTGATACGGTCATTAAGTTCATACACACCTACAAGGGAGATGTCATTACGTCTATCAAACTTAAATGGATACCACTCACCAAAGTTCTTATCATCAAATCGTCTCCACGACCAAGACAACGTATATCCCAGCCATCCAGTAAATCTTCCATACTTCTTCTGCATAAATACTTCAGCTCCATAGGATTTTCCTTCACCCTGAGTAACTTGATCTTCCCAAGGATTCACAGAGAATAATGAAGCACCTTCTTCATAAGCTATCAAGTTCTTCATCTCCTTATAGTATCCTTCAATACTCAGCTCATAGTCCTTACCAACCGTCTTAGCAAAGCCAAGTGCTACTTGCCAAGAGTCTTGGGGCTTCACTCGATCTGTCGTAGGCAACCATTGATCCCAAGGCAATCCGATATTCTCATTTGTCAGAAACTGAACGTACTGACGCATAGTAGCAAATGAAGCCTTAAGAGCAATATCTCCTGGCAGTAATTGACGGAGCGATATTCTAGGCTGCAGCGATGTATAATTAGTCCCATCTACGTTAAATCCAGAAAAGTGTAGGCCATAATTAGCCTTGAGGGTTGGTGTGATTTTATGATCATCCTCAACAAAGAAATTATACTCAAGTGCCTTGACATTCTCTTGGCCAAATACCGTGTCGAGTTCGAATACTGTCTCTGAATTAGAGACTACGTCAGCATCAAGCATAAATTCTCCAGGAGTAAAACTATGACGCATACCCAACCCTCCAAATTTGACATAGTGATTCGGATTGGGGATAAAGTCAAAATCTACTCTTAACGCTAAGTCATTGATTCCACTATCATACCCAGCTGAAAATGCATTTCGACTATCAAGCGATCCATTACCATCAAATTCTCTGATATCAGTACCGATCAAAGTTCTAAAATTGTACCTAGTATATGTCGCAGAAACATTTGAAAACATACGATTGGACCATTTGTGATTCCACCTGAGAGCACTCGTGATATTCCCCCACCCTAATTCCGAAGTAACAGAATCAGCGAAATCATCATCCTCATTTTCGATTCCAACAAAGAATTGATCATCACCTGTATAGGCACTCAAGTACAACCTGTCTTTATCACTAATCTTGTAATTAATCTTAGCATTGAGATCATAGAAGAAATAACCTGCATCACCTGATTGTCCCTCACTAGCACTGAATCCCCTTCTAATCAGTGGCTTAGCCAAAAGGTCTATATATGTCCGCCTCCCTGAGACGATGAACGACATCTTATCCTTAATGATGGGACCCTCGAGCGACAACTTAGACGAGATTAACCCGATAGATCCAGCTCCGTGTATCTCTTGATTGTTGCCTTCTTTCATATTGATCTCTAGTACGGAGGATAGTCTCCCTCCATATCTAGCGGGATAACCCCCTTTAGTGAGCTTGACATCCTTGATTGCATCAGCATTAAATACCGAGAAGAATCCAAATAGGTGACTCACATTGTACACAGGCACTCCATCAAGAAGGATGAGATTCTGATCAGGACTACCACCTCTCACATAAAGACCAGATTGTCCCTCACCACCGGATTGTACGCCTGGTAATAATTGTAAAGTCTTCAATACATCTACTTCTCCTAACAAGGCCGGCATACGCTTTATCTGGCCTATTGGAATCTCGATAACAGACATTTGCGATCGTTCTTGTATCTCTTCAACTGCTCGACTTGCAGTAATTTCCACTTCTTGTAGAGATATAGATTCATCCAATTGGATATCGAGATTGATATCCTTATCCAGATAGATTCCAATGATCTGAGACTGATAGCCGATATAAGAAAAACTCAAGTAAATAGAATCAGTAGGCAAAGTCATACTGTAGAAACCGTATAGGTTAGTTACAGACCCTGCCGCATTTGATGATTCATAGACATTTGCACTGATTAATGTCTCTCCGGTTTGTTTATCAGTGATATAGCCACTCACGGTAAATGTCTCCTGAGCCACTCCTATAGATGCATAGACTAATGTCAGGGTAATAATAAATAATCTAGTTTGCTTAATCATAATTGTGAAACGATACATTAAAATTTAAAGTACGAGATAAAGATACAGTTAGCTTCGAGACTTACACACATCCTAGTACCATACATAGGATATACTTCTACGGCGTTATAACAATACAGTGTCTCAAATAAGGTAAATGGTTGGAATGAGAATGGTAATAATTTTTAAAATAGATACCATGCCAATAA
>CALISO010000096.1 GCA_938041445.1 uncultured Saprospiraceae bacterium | reverse complement strand
AATATCATCTCTGAGACTCACGATACAGTCTCAATACAGATGACAGTTGCTCCAGATCAAAAAGAAGCATTTGACTATAAAGCAGGTCAGTATCTCACAATAGAAGTCGAGATCAATGGAAATCCTGAAAGACGTGCATACTCTTTATCCAGTAGTCCGACGGAAGATGTCTTACAATTCTCTGTCAAGAAAGTAGAAGGTGGAAAGGTGTCTAACTACCTCAATGATCAAGTCAAAGTTGGAGACACCTTAACCATATTTCCTCCCGAAGGAAAGTTTATAGTCTTACCTGAAGCAGCAAAAAGCAAGGATCACTACTTTTTTGCGGCAGGTAGTGGCATCACTCCTGTATTATCAATGATTAAAACGCTACTTGAAGAAGAAGAGCGATCTACGATCTACCTTCTCTACGGAAATAAGACTGAGAAGGATATCATCTTCAGGGAGACGCTAGATGCGCTAGCCTCAAGGTATGAAGGGCAGCTCTTTGTTACTCATACTTTGTCAAGAGTTGAAAAGAAAAAAAAGAAGCTATTTGGTCTACTCGGAACAACAGGCGACGGATCTTGGTCGGGCCAGAAAGGTCGGATCGATGATGAGAAGATTGCTTATTTCCTTAGAGAATACCCGTCAAGATTTGAAGATCAACAGTATTACGTCTGCGGACCAGGAGAGCTCATCACTGCTACAGAACACTACCTCACCAACCAAGGCATCAAAGTAGGCGCAATCCACAAAGAATATTTTACATCAGTAAGCAATGATGACCAATCTGCATCTACTGCTGGTAGTGGACAAGTAACCGTTGTTCTAGATGGCGAAGACTTCACTATAGAAGTAGAAGAAAATAAGACTATCCTGGAAGCCATCTTAGATTTTGGTAAAAACCCACCTTACAGTTGCACTTCTGGAGCTTGCGCTAGTTGTATGGCTAAGACAATTTCCGGTACAGTGACTATGGATTCGTGTCTCAGTCTGGACGACGATGAGGTCTCAGATGGATTCATACTCACTTGTCAGTCTCATCCTGTCGGAGGAGATGTCAAGATTACATATGATGATTTGTAAGTCTTGGCCTAACAGCAGCCTTCCTCAGAACCTTCGCCATCCGTACTAAATGGCATTGATCCTCCACACCCTTCGAATACGCCGTAGTGAGTATCCCAACTGCCGTAGAAGTCAAAGTACTTCTTGAATCTTGTTGCCTCTAGCATCAAGTAAGTATTGCCACATACTGGCATAATCTTTCCAATCGGAAAATTGTGATGATCATCCAGATCATAGCTAGATTCAACATTAGGAATACCACCTTTGTAAGCTACAGCTTGACCAAAATCTTCACACTCATCCTCGAGACCATCAATCTTCATCAGTCTGTAAGTCACCGAGAAGAATTTTATATCACCACACTTTGCTTCGACTTCTTTGTTTTCGATGGTAATTGGATTGTTCTTCATACTTCTTGGATCAGTGAATCCAACCTTCTTAGATATTCTAAGGAAATCATTCCAATAGAGGGCTCCACTTAGACATTCACCCCAAAGTACAGGGTCATTTTGCAACTCTTGTGAGATTCTACGATCACTGTAGACATCGCTAAAGTACATTTCACCACCAGGCTTGAGTAACTTATAGACATCAGAAAGCACTTTCTCTTTATCCATTGCGAGATTGATCACACAGTTAGATATGATCACATCAAAACTTCCTTCCTCTAAGTTAAGCTCGTCAAGTTTTTCCATATTGCCCTTGATGAACTTGACATTGGAGTATTTGTATCCAAATTTCTCAGTATGATAGTCTATGTGTCTATTAGCAACATCAAGTTGCTCATCAGTCATATCTACGCCTATCACCTGTCCATCTTGTCCCACAAGTTGAGAAGCGATGTAACAATCTCTTCCACTACCTGATCCTAGATCAAGTACCTTGAGACCTTCCATATCATATGGAATTGTCAATCCACAACCATAATATTTAGCCATTACCTCATCGTGAATCTTCGATAAGGCAGTCTTGATATATTGTGGTGGTTCGACTAGTGTACAGCAAGCATTGGTCTTGAGATCTTCACTCTTTTCTAGAGTCTTGCCGTAATAGTCTTTAATTTCTTCGTGCTTCTGGAGCATAGTATCGTTTATTTAATAGTTCAAAGTTAACCCATATTTTACCTTAATGAGTCAACTAATAGAAGAACAAATCAATCATACCATTAAGTTGCAGAAGTTTATCTCTATTTTAGAAGTATGAAGACATTTTTCGATTATACCGTTCTAGGGTTACTAGTCTTGATATTTATCGCTTGTGAGCAACATACAGTTGAATCTCCCAACATAGAATCAAGAATAAGTAAATCCTCCCCAGCATCTTACAATAACACAAGTATCAAACTTGATCTTGCTGAAGCAAATCGCCTCTCCAAACTTCCAATGGATTGCATACAAAATCAATGGCCCTATAAATCGGGTATCATCCTATCAAAACCAAGTGACAATGCACTACCGATAGAGCATCATCCAGCTTTCTACGGCTGTTTTGATTGGCATTCAGCGGTCCATGGTCACTGGTCACTTATCTACCTAGCTAAGCAGTTTCCTGAGCTAGAAAATCGAGAAGAAATCTTAAGTATGATCGGTCAAAACCTGACAAAAGATAATATCAAAACCGAAGTCGAATACTTCTCCCTCAATCGGGATAGTAAATCATTTGAGCGGACTTATGGATGGGCTTGGGTCTTGAAACTAGCAGAAGAACTCTATACTTGGGAGGATGACAGAGCAAAAGAATGGTACCAAAATCTCAAACCACTGACGGACTATATCTCATCAGAATACCAAACCTATCTACCCAAGCTAGTCTACCCTATCCGAGTAGGAGAACATAGCAATACTGCCTTCGGAATGAGCTTTTCTTATGACTATGCTGAGGCTGTGGGAGATATCAGTCTGAAGTCTGCTATCGAGAATGGCGCAAAGAGATTTTACATCAATGATTCAGGTTGTCCGATTAGTTGGGAACCGAGTGGATATGACTTCCTCTCACCTTGCTTACAGGAGCTAGATATTATGCGTAAAATACTTCCAGATGAAGAATTCTATAAATGGTCAAGATCCTTCTTGCCTAGTCTCTTCGATGGTAGCCTAGTGCTTGATCCTGCAACTGTGACTGATCGTTCAGACGGAAAGTTGGTGCATCTCGATGGTTTAAACTTCTCGAGAGCTTGGTGCCTATATTCATTATCCGATTGTGATATTTGTGTAGAGAATGCCGATAATCATCTTATGTATTCTCTAGACAAAGTTGTAGATGGCGACTATGCTGGACAGCACTGGTTAGCGAGCTTTGCACTGTATGCTTTTAAGAGTCATAATCAACATTAGCCTCACCAATTATGACACCAGTAATCATTCAAGGTAGTGCTCGTAGAGCTGGAAACACATCATTAGTCGCAACATATTTGCAACAGCAAAGAGATTGTGAAGTCGTAGACTTACTAGACCTCCAATTTAGCGGTTATGATTATCAAAATCGTAACAAAGGAGATGACTTCCTTCCATTGATGAGGCGGTTAGTTGAGCAATGTGATACAATTTACTTTTTGACACCTGTGTATTGGTATACAATGAGTGGTCTTATGAAAAACTTCCTCGATAGATTGACAGATTGTGTGACAATAGAGAAAGAGTTAGGCAAACGGATGAAAGGAAAATCACTTGGGCTCATAAGTATGGGGAGTGAAGAAGCATTGAATTCCCATTTTGATGAACCATTCAGATTGACTGCTGGATATCTCTCAATGCAATACCTTGGACATTATCATACATGGTGTGAGAATGGATCTCTAGCTCCACTTGCTAAGGAAGCAATCAAATCACTCACAGGGAAAACGGACTAAACACAAATACCTCAGATATTAAATAAATCTAAAAATCGAGAATCCTCACCTCGAAATCAAAATCCTGATCTTATTTCATTCGTTTTATCTTTGCGTCTGAATAATTCTAATATAACAACATCAAACACCCACTTCACATCATTATTTACGCATTAGGCATTTTGATTTCAATCATAATGTTCAGTTGCGCAAAGTCTGCTCTACCCTTGGGCGGTGGTATAAAAGATGAAATACCACCTGGAGTACGGACTGATGCTTCTACCCCTAATAATCAAACAAATTGGGGTGGTGAGATGATTGAACTGGAATTTGATGAGTGGATTAATCTAGAAAACAAAGGACTGATTATTGTATCACCACCTCTCGAGTATCAACCGGAAGTGGAGCTTAGGGGCAAACGAATCACATTTGATTTCAACGAAAAAGAAGTACTGAAAGAAAATACAACTTATGTGATCAACTTTGGTCAATCAATCACTGACTATACCGAAAACAATCCTGTAGAAGACCTAGTCTATGTTATGAGTACAGGAGATGTGATAGATAGCCTAATGCTACAAGGAACAGTCGTGGATGCCTATACTGGCGAACCTGTCAGTGGCATCCTTGTGCAGGCTTATGATGACGATAGAGATTCTACTCTGATGGAGGATCGCCCATTCTATGCGACACTGACAAAGGAAGATGGTTCTTGGAAATTGACAAATCTTAAGTCTGACACCTTCCAACTCTATGTCCTAGATGATAAGAACTATAACTATATGTATGACGATGTAGACGAGAAAGTTGGATTTCTTGATTCTGTAATCATCCTGGAGTATGATACAATACCTAAGAGTTATGCATTAACTGCCTTCTCGATGACCACTGTGGATGTCATCGATGTCACTCATCGCAATAACCAACTACTCAAAGTCAAACTCTCAAGCAAAGACGATGGATATACAATCAACTCTGAGACTAATCCAATCAAGTATCAGACACAGACTCTAGATTCACTGTTTATATGGTTTGAAACTCCACTTGACAGCAATTCTGTAGTCACATTCACGACACTGGATTCATTGATAAATGATACACTTAGTTGGAGAAGACCCCAAGAAGAGGTTGACTCTTTGATATTTCTTTCTAATCTTAGCACCCAACCTTCTGGAGCCTATCCAGGTGATACCATCGAGTACATCTTCCAGAATCCGATCTCTAGAATAGATGTGTCTAAAATGTCGCTCATCCAAGTAATAGAAAAGCCAATAGAAATAGATAGCAACACGATAGGCGTAGATACTGAAGACAAGAAGCGACCAACGACTGAGAAAGATACAATTGATATAGATCTGGATATATCATTCAAAGGTCGATCACTCTTGCTCAACTACAAGGTAGAGCCTACAGAACAATATACGCTAAACCTATACTCGGGTGCTGTCATTGATATGTACAATCGTACACACGATACAATCACAACAATATTTAAGGCGAAAGGAAAGGATAATTTCAGCAAGATTATGCTGTCATTCACCTCAAGTGATTCATTGAGTACCTTTGTGATGGAACTCTACGATTCTAAACAGAATGTCGAAAGGACGCTAAATATTAAAGCAGGAGATGAGATTACATTATCAGGTCTTGCGCCAGATGAATACACGGCTAAGTTGATAAAAGATGTCAATCTCAATGGGAAATGGGACACTGGTGACTTGCTGACCAAGAGACAGCCAGAAGAAATCAAATCGATACCGATCGAAAAATTGCGAGAAAATTGGGATATTGAATTACTAATAGATTGGGACAATATATGATAACACTTAAATCAGATAATCTAGTCAAGGTATATGGTGCAAGAACGGTCGTCAACGATGTCAGTCTCAAAGTCAATCAAGGTGAGATTGTCGGATTACTCGGGCCAAATGGTGCAGGTAAGACGACAACTTTCTATATGACTGTAGGATTCATCAAACCAACTGAAGGTAATGTATACCTCAATGATGAGAACATCACTAACCTCCCAATGTACAAGAGAGCTCAAAAAGGTATTGGCTATCTTCCTCAAGAACCATCAGTGTTCCGTAAGCTTTCAGTCGAAGACAATATCATGGCTATTTTAGAGATGATGCCCATGTCCAAGGCAGAGCAAAAAGACAAACTTGAATCTCTCATAGATGAATTCCGATTACACAAGGTGAGAAAGAACAATGGTGACAGCCTTAGTGGAGGTGAACGTCGCCGTACTGAGATTGCTAGAGCCTTGGCATCTAACCCTAAGTTTATCCTTCTTGATGAACCATTCGCAGGGATTGATCCGATTGCTGTTGAGGATATTCAATACATTGTCGCCAAGCTTAAAAACAAAAATATCGGTATCCTCATCACAGATCACAATGTCCAAGAGACACTCTCTATTACTGATAGAGCCTATCTGATGTTTGAGGGTAAGATATTGAAGTCTGGGACTGCAGAAGAACTTGCAGCAGATGAGATGGTGAAGAAGGTTTACCTAGGTCAGAACTTTGTCTTGAAACGTAAAAATATCGTCATCAATGACTAAATTGGTATCATACATATGCTGCTGTATATTATGCTTAACTACTCTTGGATGTAGTGAGTATGAGCAACTAGAGCAGACCAAGGTGCTAGAGAGAAGAGCAGATTCATTGTACAGTACATTAAGAGATAGCTTGCGCAAATATCATGATACAATCTGTGATAATACTTTTCACCAATACTATGAAGAATCGCTTGACTCTATCAAGGCAAAGCAGATTGAAGAAATCAGATTTCTAATTGAACAGTAATATCCGATGACACGTAATTTGGTTTATATCATTTTAGGATTTATAGCCCTATGCTTTATAGTAGCATGTGTAGAACCGATAGATGAGCAATCAATAATAGATGCTCGGATTACAAAAAAAACTAAAGAATACGCTGAAAGGCGAGTCAAAGAATGCCGCAGAGAAGCCCAAGACCAAGCAGAAACTTATGTAGATTCATTGATCGCTAATTATGTCGGCACGGAAGTGATAGACACTTTTACATTTCCTGATCGTCCTGTTCGACCTGAACGTCCAGACCCAATTATTGGTACTGTAAAGAAGTTTGAGGTGGAACAGTAGGTTTTAATTTATTCCTTTATTTGATACATAGGTATCTAAGCTCCATAATTTATAATACACTTTAATCGCAGCACTATTCGATCTAGAATAGAACACGCAAAATTGCCATTATGGCGCATTTGCATAAGAGTAGCTGCCGTTTTGTCACAACAATACACTACAAACTGCCTCGAAGACAGTTAAAAACCCAATGGCATATGCATTGATGTATAGTTAGCGTAGTCAGATGGCTACAAATCACAATTATTACACTAGTTAAAACTAAAGCATTATGTATACTAAGACAGCAAATAACAACCACAAGCCGATGACATTTCAAGATGTTGTCAATGAATTTTTCAAGGTAGCAACTACAACAGAAAAAACAATTAAAACAAAACTCTACGACAGCAACATCAAAGCAAATGTCCACGAACTAGAGGATGCCTATACCATCAATGTCGCTCTTCCAGGTATCAGCAAGAAAGATGTAGATATCGAAATCAATGAACATCAATTGACAATCAGTGTCACTAGTTCGGCATTAGAGGATACTGATCAATTTCTGTGGAGAGAGTATGATTACGGTCAAGCAAAGAGAATATTCAGACTATCAAAAGCGATAGATACTGAGTCGATCAAGGCAGAAATGTCGAATGGTATCTTGATCATCAAGCTTGCTAAGAAGCCTGCATTTGTTCCAAAGACTATTGAAGTCAAGTAATCCACAATATTTAATAATAAATAACACAGCATATATTATGAGAACACAACATCAACAGCCACATCAGGTATTGAGAGACATCATACATAATAAGCAGCATTTTGTTGCAGAGTCTCCATTGACCAATCTAGTAGAAGAGGAGGATAGCTATACATTATCAGTGTCAGCTCCAGGATTGAGTAAGAAAGATTTTCACATTTCCCTAGAGGAGTACGTGATTACTATCAAGGCAGACATTGAGCAGAATGATAGAGAATCTATCAGAAGAGAGGAGTACAACTATAGCAAGTTTACCAAGAAAATCAAGTTGCCTACGGATGTTAATAAAGAAAGTATTAAGGCAAGTTACAAACACGGTGTATTAACTCTAGTCCTAGGGAAACTATCGGAGGATAAGATTCACAAGACAATAAAGATTAGTTAGTACTGGACATCATACATATTTACTAATTCAAGAATTTTGGTTAGTGGGTTGTGCTGCTTTGTCCCTCAAAGTGCACAATAGAAAAGAGCCTAGTTGACTATATCAGCTAGGCTCTCCCTTATATTATTAATCCTTATATCAACGAATACTTAAGATCCGTATTTTTTAAGTCTATATTCAGCATTAAGGATTTCGTCTCTTCTTTTTACAGAAGGCTTCTTGAATGTCTTTCTGTTCCGAAGTTGCTTCATCATACGTACAGCAAAGTATTTTCTCTTATATCTCTTAAGAGCTCTGTCGATTGATTCTTCTTCTTTTACGTTTATTATTAACATAGTTTGAAACCTTTTTTTTATTTTGGATTGCAAATGTAAGTCAATTTTGACCAAATTATCAATCATTCCTCAATGAAATTATCCCAACTCTTTATCGTTTCGGCTTTTAGCCTACTGTTTTTAGTCTTTTCAGCATTAACAAATGCACAAGACACACTGATAATCAATGCGTTATCGTACGACTCGACGACTAGGCAAGTAATGGTTCCATTTCCTGAAGAGGGAAATTTCCGTAAGGTAGAAATGCTATACAGTATGAGATGTCATGATAATGCGGTAGGTAATGGTGCTGTAGGATGTCGAGAATGGGATTATCACTGCAATACAGTGATCACTGTACCTGAAAGGGTAGATTCACTCAGAACATCGCATCCATCATGTGTAGTTTCGGATTGGGAAGGGTCAATCTTCTATGGTACGAATGAGGTCACTTACGAGGAATTGACATTTGAGGCTCAGTATGGGACTATCTCTAGTAGCTCATCGACTACTTTAGGATCCGCGACTACTTCACTCAACTTGGAGGCTGATAGCCCTCAACATATGACATACGTTTACACAAGTGAAGAGCTTAATGCTGCTGGCATATCTGCAGGCGATATAAGTGGTATTTCACTACCGATAGAGAACTCAGAAGCTATCAGCGTAAGACACCTCAATGTAAAAATGGTAAGTACCGAGTTAACAAATACTAGTGCAGGCAACACAGAAGACCTCTTTTCTGAAGCAACTGCCACTTATTATAATAATGCCGAGTTGACAGCAAGCTCAGAATTAATATTTGCACAACCATACAGTTGGGATGGAACATCTAACATAGCCATACAAGTCAGCTATCAGGATGCAAGTGCTCCCCTGCAGTTAAGTGCGGAAGCGATTGAAGGAATGGGTCTTGTAAAGCAAGACGAAGATCGGTTTGCTGCATTAGCGGGAAATGAGTCTTGGGTATTGAACAATGATTTTTCTTCGGCTAGTAGTCAGATAACGGTTAGCTTTTGGTCATATGGTGATGATTCTCTACCAGAAAATACTATCGCTTTTGAAGGAGTGGACTCAGAAGGTAATAGAGCAATTAATGCTCATCTACCTTGGTCAGATGCTACAATCTACTGGGACTGTGGTAATGAAGGCAGCAATTATGATCGTATCAGCAAGGCTGCAACATTCGATGACTTTAGAAACCAATGGGTCAACTGGACCTTCATTAAAGACCTCAATGAAGGTGAGATGAAAATATTGAAAAATGGCGAGCTATGGACATCAGGCACTGGCTTTAGTCGGCAGATACAGATTGCTCAAATGGTTGTCGGCACAGGTGCTAATGGCAACAATGGTTATCTAGGATATATCGATGATTTCAGAGTATGGAAGATAGAAGTACCTGAGGAGACAATTAAGTCATACCTCTACAGAGATATAGATGCAAATCATCCTTACAATGCTCACCTCCTAGCAGACTACAGGATGGATGAAGTCAACTCGGCTACAATCATAGATTCTAGCCCAGCAGCTAGTCAGGGAAGTGCATCTTATCCGCCTCAGACATTTGCACATGGAGATAGAAGAGTCAACAGTATTGCTTTCAAAAATCTATCAATCGCAAACGAAAGACCAACATTCTCATTGATTCAATCAAATGGAGGAAATACTTCGACCGTGACTGAAGCTTTCACTGATGACCTAGAGAATCAACCGAACCTAGTAGAGTGCTACGCTATCAATGATGGCTCTCTTGAACAAGTGAGTACGTCATTCCTCTACGAGACTCAACCTGCTCTAGCTCAAGAACTCCTAGAGATCAATGACCTAGTCTACTATCCTAAGACTGAATCGAGATATGAAATATTGTCATTTATTACTCCTTATGGAAATGGGTTGAACTTAGGGCCTGATGGAAAGCAATTCACAATTGATATGACTGACTATCTCCCAATCCTAAAGGGTGATCGCCTAATGACTGTCGAAGGAAGAGGCAACAATCAAGAAGAGTTAGATATCAGATTTAGATTCATCGAAGGGACACCATCTAGAGAAGTCATGGATATCCAACAAGTGTGGCCTATCAGAAAAGCGACTAGTATATGGGCTGGATATGGCTTTGATGCAATTAAAGCTGATGATGTATTCGAACCAAGAGAGTTGACACTAGATCCAGATGCAGGTTCTTACAAAATTAGATCTGCAGTTACTGGTCATGGCCAAAATGGAGAATTCACAAATCAAACTCACTTCCTCGATATTGATGGAGGATTCAGAGAGTTTCAATACAATGTCTGGAAAGAGTGTGCTGATAATCCGATGTATCCACAAGGCGGGACTTGGATTTACGATAGAGCTGGATGGTGCCCAGGAATGGAAACCGATGTCAATGAGTTTGAATTATCGGATTGGGTAGTTCCAGGTCAGACGATTATGCTTGACTATGGGATGACAGTCTCTACACTAAGTTCTGCGGATTATCGAATCAATAATCAACTAGTCACGTACGGACCCTACAACTTCTCAAATGATGCAGAAATTCTTACTGTAAAGCGTCCGACTAGTCAATATGAATATGAGCGATTTAATCCTGCATGCAACACACCACTGATTATGGTGAAGAATTCTGGAGGTGAAAATATAACTTCAATGGACTTTAGCTACGGACTAGTAGATGGTGCCCAAATGACACATACTTGGACTGGTCTTATATTCCCAGAGCAAGAGCTTGAGATAGAGCTGCCCATCTTCTCTCACAGTGTCTGGGGAGAGAATACTGTAGCAAATTTTGCTGTAGAAATCACAGGTGTTAATGGCACTGCAGATGAAAATATGGATAACAATTCATATCAAACAACATACAATCCGGTCCACATATTCGAACGAAACTTCAGAGTAGCGCTGAGAACAAATGCAGCAGGAACAGATTCTCGATATATCATCTACGATAGTAATGGAGAACCAGTTGTCAACCAAGGTGGCCTTGCGGCAAATACTGAATACCTTGACATCATTGATCTACCAGGAGGGTGCTACACATTTGTCTTATCAGATTTGAGTGATAATGGCCTCTCATTTTGGGCGGAATCAGGATTTGGAATGGGCTACGTTAGGCTTGATGAGATGAGTGATGCCGAGACTCTTCAGAGTGTTGTATGGCAACCGAACCCAGACTTTGGTGGAGATCTCTACTTTGAGTTTATGGTAAGAGGAACAACTAGTACGGCAGATATTGAAGATACATCAGTCATCAGTATCGCTCCAGTACCTGCTAACCAACAAGTGAGTGTCTCTTGGGAGCACGAGAGAAGTACAACAGCACAAGTTATGCTTCATGACTTTTCAGGAAGACAGATCTACACGACCCAAGTAGACTCAGGGCAAAGCGTCACTATTCCAACTGATAATCTCAATCCAGGTCAATATCTGATGAGAATTGAACATGAGCATGGAAGTAAATCGGAATGGATCAGTGTAATGAGATAAGCATACTATCCATAACACTAGAAAGATACAAAGAGCAAGCCTGATTCGATTCAGTCTTGCTCTTTTTATGACAATCACAATGTGCACAACTTATCGTTTCTAGATTGCTCCAATGTTACATTAAGTCTAACTTCTCTACTAATATACTCGTGTAGCATGAAAGAAGTCACTACCTTGTACAAAACATAAGGTAATTTTCAGCTAAAAATCCTTATCAAAATACTGCCATAATTAGAAGATGAAACAGTGCAAAAAATCGTGAAGCCATCCACTACTTCGGACAACCTCTCTATCGTGGAGGCAGTGCTTCATTGCCTGGCTTACTTTGATATTTTTAAACACCCGTTGAAGGTAGGTGAGGTGTTAGATTTTCTATCTGTCACATCCGATCGAAATGAAGTACAGAAAGCAATAGCTCATTTATTGGAACAAGGAACGATAGAGCAGAATGAAGAGTTTTTCTCAATTCGAAAGAGTCAGATAGACATCACCCTTAGGCAGACTGCAGAAGCAAAAGCACTCGATATGATGGATCATGCAATCTATTATGGCAAGAAGATCGGTGGATTCCCATTTGTTGAAGGCGTAATGATATCTGGATCGTTATCTAAGGGTGTTCTTCACGAAGATGCTGACTATGACTTCTTCTTGATTATAAAGAACAATAAACTCTGGGTATCTAAGCTCATCCTCAAGTTGTATAAGCTCCTGTTTTTGGGGAATTCTTATGAATACTTTTGTATCAATTACCTGATATCAGATGATGCTTTAGAAATAAAAGAAAAGAATGTATTTACCGCTACGGAACTATTAACAGCGATACCTGTAAGTTGTAAAGCGTCATTGTTCTCCGATCTTAAAACTGCCAATGCATGGGTATCAGAGTATCTGCCAAATAAAAACTGGAGAACATATACTGAACATATCTCTGATAAAAATCGATTAGCAAGATTATTGCAAGGACTTCTAAATAATCCATTCGGTAGTCTTATAGATAGACTTATTATGACATTGACTATCATGCGAAATAAGATTAAGTATCGAAAACTTGCGGATAAATCAATCTTCAACATTGCATTTAAATCTACTAGAAGTGAATCAAAAGTCCACCCGAATAATACTCAGAAAACAGTGCTAGAAACCCATAAAGAAAAAATAAGCTACCTATAATGTCTGTCTTTGTCGCAAATACATATTACTATCAGTATGACCAAAAACAATGGTCCACTGCGCAACCTTATCCACCTCTTGGTACATTATATGCAGCTTCTGAGTTACGTAAAGCCGGGTATGAGACGACCGTATTTGACAACAATTTAGTCACGCATCATTCAGAAGTATTTCCACACTTAGATAGTGCAAAACCATCCTACCTTGTGCTCTACGATGATGGATTTAACTACTTAACCAAGATGTGCCTGACGACTATGCAAGAGGCTGCATTTGACGTGATCAAAAAAGCAAAATCACTCGGTTGTATCGTCATCTGTAATAGTTCTGACTCAACAGATCACTTCCAGCGGTATCATGATAGCGGCGCAGACTATGTAATCCATGGTGAAGGAGAGACTACGTTGATAGAATTGATCGATACAATAGAAAATGGTAACTCGACTCAAGAAATCCAAGGTATCAGTTATCTAGCTCAGGGAACCGTCACAAAGAATGCCAAGCGACCTGTCACTAAGCAACTTGATGATCTTTCTTATCCAAGTAGAGAAGACATCGACATCGAAGCATATAGGACTATCTGGGAATCTAAGTATGGGACTTTTGCCCTCAATATTGCAACAACAAGAGGGTGCCCATACAAGTGCAACTGGTGTGCTAAACCCATCTATGGCAACCGATATAATACGAGATCACCACTAGATGTCATCAATGAGATAGAATATCTCATCAATACTTACAATGTAGACTACTTCTGGATGTGTGATGACATCTTTGGCTTGAAGCCAGGATGGGTACAAGAGTTCAGAGATTTGAAGCAAGAAAGAGGACTCAAGTTCAGGTATAAAATCCAATCCCGTGCAGACCTAATGCTCAAGGATGACAATCTAGATGCACTCGCTGATAGTGGCGCAGATACAATCTGGCTTGGTGCCGAAAGTGGATCACAACGTATACTCGATGCAATGGATAAGGGCACAACTGTGGAGCAGATCTACACTGCTACCAAAAACCTTAAAGAACGCAATGTCAAAGTTGCATTCTTCCTTCAATTTGGCTATCTGACCGAGACCTGGGAAGAAGTACAACAGACAATACAGATGGTGATGGACTTGATGCCCGACGAGATTGGCATCTCAGTCTCCTACCCTCTTCCTGGCACAAAATTTTACGATAAAGTAAAAGCTGATCTTGTGATGAAATCTAATTGGACAGATTCAGATGATCTGGATATGATGTTTCAGAATACATATCCGACGGCCTTTTACAAGGTACTTCATCGATACGTCCACAATAGATATCGCATCAATAAAGGTCTCCTCAGGCTCAAAGGACAATTGAAATCTCGACAAGATTCCTTACTTAAGGATATCGCAAGGATGGTCTACCACACACCACTTGCCATCTTGAATAAGAGAAAGCTTCAAAGTCATTTATAAGTATGAGTCAAGACTTTGACAATGCCGCCAAGGGTTATGATGAGACTTTTACCAATACTAAGATTGGCAAGCAACAGCGACAAGTTGTCTGGAACTATGTAGACCAAATATTATCCGATAGTCCAAAATCTATCCTAGAACTCAACTGCGGTACAGGAGAAGATGCGAGGCATTTTGCGGAGTCTGGTCACAATGTCATAGCCACTGATATTTCTAGGAAGATGCTCACTATCACTAAAGGCAAATGTCAAACGCTAGATCAAGTAACAACTCAAGTACTCGACCTGACTAATCTACCAAATCTCGATCAACAATTTGACCTGATCTTTTCCAACTTTGGAGGACTCAATTGCTTAGACAGAGACCAACTCAAGAGATTTGCAGAATGGTCACTGAAGCACTTGAAAAAAGATGGAAGCCTGGTCTTAGTAATGATGCCAAGAGATACCTTGATAGAAAAATGGTATCGGAAATATAAGGGTGATAACAACTCAATCGAGCTGCGACAAAGTAATCAACCAACTGCCGTCAATGTCGATGGCCAAGCTGTACATACTTATTTTTACAATCCTAAGGGAGTGATTGAGTTATTTGCAAATCTAAACGTTGCACAAATCAAAGCAACTGGCTATGTGCCTTCATATTGGAGTGAGCATCGGCTGGAGGGTTTGCTTCTTGGTCTTGATCTGTTTTTTAATTTGATCAGTTTATCGCCGAAGTATGGAGACCATTTTCTTGTTCATTTTCATAAATAGATTTTAAGTTTTAGTTGTGAAGAATTTATATTTTTTGATTTTACTCTTGTCTTTGACATCTCAAGCAGGTGCTCAGAACGCATATAGTGCAACCGTAGGGTTCAATAAAGGCAAGCACAACTCTGGTTTCACTCTTGGTATCGAAGGACGGTTTCCATTAAAAAAATTATTCGCGATTTGCAACTTCGAGCACTCCTCTCTATAAAACTTAAAGTCGTAAATTAGCAAGATGAAGAAGCGATTGTGTTTTCTAGTTCTGTTCACATCTATATTTTCAGGTTCACTTGTTGCTCAGTTGGAGTATAGCATAAATTTAGGTTGTAGTGGAGGACATTTTCATGAATCTGGTAAATCATTTTTAACCCAACCTCAAATAGGTCTATTTGGAGGTTTTGGATTTAAATATATATTTTCAGAAAGAATGGAACTTGATACAGAATTGCAATTACACTATTTATCACTAAGAACTAAAACTGATCTATTTTTTGTTGAAGAATTTGAGGCACCAGCTTTTTACATTTATGGATCTAGTGCTATGTATGCTGCAAATTTAATTTCAGAAATTTGTACTGAAATAAGTACTATAATAACAATCGGAGCAGGATTAAATACTAGTATAATACTAAATCAAAAACATAATGAATCGAGTCAACCTATAAAAATACCATCCGATAACAAATTCTCTCCTTTGACATTTGGTTTAAACGGCAAAGTAAAATTGGACATAAAGTCTTTTTATATACAAGTCAGATATTTGTTTGGATTAACTAATGCTGGCAATTTCTACATTTATGATTATAGAGAAAAATCAAAAACGATCATAAAAAGTCGTGTCCTTCAATTTGGCATTGGATATACCTTCAACTCAAAGTCGAAATCAACAACAAAGAAGAGACGCTAGTATATTATTTAACGGCATAATCCGACACTGCTAAGACCCTACTCTCCCTGCCCAACCCATACATTTTAGCACATATCAATCTTTGCTTGTGTATCGCAACCACATAACTTGTTACCTTACCACTATGAAAGTCCTCCTCACCCATGCTTATTACATCCACGAGGATGAAAAAGAGCAGAAAATAATGAAGCCTTACCCACCACTAGGGATCCTCTCTGTGGCTGCATGGTTAGATGAAAACAATGTGGATTGTGAGGTCTACGATACCACATTTGCTTACAAGCAGACTCTCATTCAGGACTTACTTGACATAAAGCCTGATATCGTCGCGATCTACGCTAATCTGATGACTAAGCTCAATGTTATCGAGATGATCAAGGTAATCAAGTCTCATCCTCAACTCAAAGATTCTTGTATCGTTCTCGGAGGACCAGACCTCAGACATAATGTTGATGACTATCTCAATATTGGTTCTGACATCCTAGTGATCGGAGAAGGTGAGCAGACTATGCTAGAGATTGTACAGAC
>CALISO010000095.1 GCA_938041445.1 uncultured Saprospiraceae bacterium | reverse complement strand
GTGACGGGTAAGATTGTTACTCAACTGAATGGCACATATGCTAAAGGGTTGAACACTATCACACTACAAAAAGCATATCTAGCGACTAGTGGGGTGATGTATTATCGCCTTGAAAGTGGTGAGTTCTCGGCTACAAAAAGTATGATTGTTATGGAGTAATCTAACATTCTAACTAAATAAACAATAAACAACAGGTCTTGTCTTTTAGATGAGGCCTGTTTTAGTTTAAATCGAATAAAAGGTCTATTAATATGTAGTTTGGAGCTTACATTAATATTTAGTATTTTATAGCTAAATTATATATGTTATGCATTTGTATCTAATATCTTATAATGAATATTTATAATTTGATATAGTTGAGAAGTCATGCAAATGTTAAATATGGGACTTGTTGGATAGGATAATGTTGGATACGCTAAAAGTTAAGGACATATTCTTTCTAGATTTAGTAACAAATTGTATTATTGTATCTGATTGGATTGTGCTATTATTAAGAAACCCTCAATTAAATTGTGAAATTTAATTTTGTTAATGGCATACAATTCAAATCTGAACACTTTATTAACCAACTCTGAACATGAGAATGACCATTCTTACCCCTAAAGTGGTGGTGTCTACTATCATCAGTCTGACATTATTCTTTGGACTTTCAACAATTACTTTTGCACAATGTCCCGTATTAGTCAATCCAGGATTTGACGATGGCGATACTGGCTGGCTTAATGATGAACTTGGAGATGATCCTGGTAGCACAAGTAACTGGCTAGCTGGTGGAAATGCAGCAAACTTGGGTCCCGGTGATATTATCTACCAAGAAGTAACAGTCGTTCCATTCACCGAATATGTTCTAAATTATTATTATACGATAGACGATGATGACTTTCCACCAGATAACTTTGAAGTATTAGTACTTGGTGGAGGTGGTTATGGTACTGCAATGCCAATCGCGTCAGGTACAATTCTTGGGTCATACAATGGATTACTCGTATCTGGTAAGAAGAATTACTTTCCTGCAAGTATTAAGTTCAATTCAGGTACTAATACAACAATCTCTATTTATGGTGAGCACAATGGATTTGGAGATACAGTAAGACTAGATGAATTTGAAATATTGTGCCCAGCACCAGCTAATTGTGATTGTGAGGAAGACGATCTTCCATTTGTACAGTGCAGCTCGTTTGAAGATGGCTGTCGTCCTTGGGGCGGTGGTGATGGAAATGAATTTTGGGAGAATGATGCGTTTTTGTTATCAGGTGGTCTAAGCCAGTTTTCAGGTACGTCTACAGCAAATACAGGTTCTCAAGCAGCAAACTTAACAGATGACCCAAGATATGCATATCAAGATGTGCATGTTGAGCCAAATGCTTGTTATACAGTTGAATATTATACAAGAATTAATACTGGTGGAGTTGTCCGATTGGATATCCTTCCAGATGGCAATCATGTTGATCCAACAATAGTGACACCTCTTGCGACAGGATTACATAACACCTCAACGGGAGGTGCTTATGTTAGACAAACATTGACTTTTACAGTTACCACTGAATGCGTTGTTTCTTTATTCTTTTGGAGTCCAGGAGCAACATCAGATGCGAGAATTGATGATGTTACTTTTATTGACAAGATATGTAAGCCAGACATTGTTCCACCTGTAGCAGTTTGTGGAGATATGGAAATAATCATTACTGTTGATCCAGTGACAGGTATAGGAACTTTACCTATGGATGCACTGGCAGCAGGTATGAGTATGGATGTACTTCCAGATACAGTAGCAGTTGTTGAAACAAGTCCACAGGTAGACTTTACAGTTGTAGATGTTGGAATTCAAATGGTCACATTAACTGCAACAGATGCATGTGGCAACGAAGGAACTGTTGATTGTCCAGTGACTGTTATTTTTAATGACCAATGTGAACAAGCATTTGATGGTCTTATAGATGTTTGTCAATTTATTGCTGATAATCCAGGTTCAATCCTTGAAGACTTGGATTGCGATGAGGGAGGTACAACTAATGCCGAAGAATGTGCTCTAGGAAGAAATCCGATAGATCCTTGTGATGATGTAAGTATAGTTTTCACGTCACACCCTCAATCTCAATACACTTGTCTTGGAGGTGATATTGTATTTTCAGCAAGTGCTATGATCGATGATACCGAATTAGCAGTTACTCCGGTATTGCCTTTAGTATTTGAGTTACAAATGAGCCAAGGTGGTACTTGGATTACTATAGATTCAAATAGTGACGATATTGATGGAATTGAATCTGTAAATTTTACAGTCCCAGCAGGTACTGCTATGGATGAATGTTCTGCATTTAGGATCACTGTCCAAGGAATAACAGGATGTAGTGTTGTTAGTGATGTTGTATTTCTCTTTGAAATTGAAGAATCTCCTTATACGCTAGCTTGTAACGATAATATTAATCTAAGTGTAGATCCAGAGTGTGGCGTTGATTTGTTTGCAGGCCTATTCTTAGAAGGAGAGCCTACTGACATTTGTGGTGCTAGTGGACTAGGCTTTTATGCAGCATTCTACGAAGTAACCCTTTTTGCTGATGGAACTGAGATAGACCCCGCTAATGCTGGTGACTTCCTTAATACACCATTAACCTACTCAATCGCAGATGTCTGTAGTGGTGCAAGTTGTTGGGGTAATGTATTATTAGAAGATAAGATAGGGCCAGTCGATTTTGAATGTGAAGATGTCACAATCAACTGCATTGAGTATGCAAATGATGAACTGCCAACTGAACCAATCGTTTTTGGACCAGAACAAGTAATGAACTCTATGGGTTTCCCAGAAGGTGGAATAGACTTACTTGCAGGTTCTACGATTATGTTTGACTTGAGTACGATGATTCCTGCAGGAGCTGAGATTGTAGATGTAGATGTTATAATTGATTTAACGGACACTGCCGGTATCGGTGATACCGATGATATAGATTTAGTAATAACTGCACCAGATGGTACAACAGGTACATTCTTTGAGGGACTGGCATTCTGGGCAGGAATCTGTTTTAATGTCAACTCAACAATGAACTTTGTTTTAGATGACCAAGCACCGGTTTGGACTACTTGCCCTGATTTAACTGGAGGCGGAAACTTCAGTATGGATCCAGCTGAAGGTTTTGACCTACTTAGTATTTTTGATGGTGGTATGGCTAGTGGTATGTGGATGGTAACTATGGAAAATGTATTCACAAGTGATGCATATCTCATAAATAATATTGAATTAATCATAACATACGAATCACCAATCTTAGATCTAAATGAATTAGACAATTGTGGTGATGTGACTATCACATCGGAAGATACAATTATCCCTGGTGGAGATTGTGGAGAGACATTGATCAATAGAACATACATAGCGACAGATGCTCAAGGAAATACAAGCATTTGTAGCAGCACAATAACAGTAGAACCAATTAGCTTAATAGAGGAGTTAGGTACGACTTTATTATTGCCTGCTGAAACTGTGCTTTTGCCATGTGGAGCAGATACTGACCCTTGGTCAATTGCAGCATTCTTCGATGATCCAAGTACAGAAGATTGTCCTGATACGGATAATGATTGTCCAATGAATATCATTGAAAATAATGAGGGAATTACATTTGCCTTTCCATACTATGTTGCATGGGGATGCAACAGTGGCTGTAGCTCAAAAGATTCAGAGCACAACCAACCAATAGATAACAATGTATGTGCTATCTATGCGACTTACTCAGACCAAGAGTTAGCAGCTTGCGATGATTCGTGTGCTGGTAATGGTAAAGTAATAAGAACTTGGACATTGTTAGACTGGTGTTCAGCTGAGACTGCAACATACGTCCAGGTAATTAAGGCTATAGATGATGAAGCACCAGAGATAACAGCACCAGATCAAAGCTACAGTGTCAGTCCTTGGGGCTGTGTTGCAAGTGGCGAATTACCTGGACCTGACCACCTATTTGATGCTTGTGGAGGAGACTTGACATATTCAGTAGCAGGACCTGCAGGAGTAACAATTGCCTCATTAAATGGAGATGGCCAAGCACCATATATATTTGCTGGGGCACCGAAAGGAGAGCACACATTCACTTATTTCGCGGAAGACTGTTGCGGTAATGTTGGCGAGACAACAATCACTGTTACAGTTGTTGATGATACACCACCTACAGCGATAGCACTACAGAATGTAGTATTAAGCCTCACTAGTGGTGGTTTTGATGAAGGAGGAATTGCAAAGCTTTATGCGACTAGTATTGATAATGGATCTAATGATGGCGATTGTGGCCCTGTAAGATTAGAAATAGCAAGAGCTGATGGCTTTACTTGCAGTTCATCTTTAAGAGATGATTCTGAAGAAATAGAATCACGAGTTGGAGACTGTGATTCAGGTGGACCAATATTAGAAGGTGATTTTGAACTTGGTGATGGTAACAATGGGCCAGCAGGTGATAGCCGTGATCCTTGGAGAAATTCCGACTTAGGTGGCGTAATTCAGATTACCTCTAGTTCATTTACAGGTGATTGGGCACTAAAGTTACCTCCAGATGGATCTAGAATAGGTTATCAAGAAATATTGGTAGCACCAAATACTGATTATACTATTGACTTCTTCTACTTTATGGATAATGCGAACACAGGTTCATTAAGTGTTGAAGTACTTGCTGGAGGTGGATATGATGCTTCACAGCCAGTGTCTTCTGGAACAGTATTAGGCTCATTTACAGATGGCTCAGTGACAAGTTATACTCCAGGTATTGTTTCATTTAATAGTGGTGGAAATACTATAGTGTCAATTTATATTTCAAATGAAGGCGAAGAAGCTCAAATTGATGATATAGGGCTTAATTGTGGAGGCTCAGGGCCTTGTACTCTTGGTGGCCCAGTTCAAGAAGGTGGACTTGAATTAGGTGATGCAAATAACGATCCTGCTGGTGATAGTAGAGATGCATGGAGAAATTCCGACTTAGGTGGAGTTATCCAAATTACATCTGCTTCTCTATTAGGAGACTGGGCAATGAAATTACCTGACGATGGTAGTAGAATTGGTTACCAAGAAATTAGTGTGAGTCAAAACACAGACTTCTCATTAGATTTCTTCTACTTTATGGATAGTGCTGGAGCAGGATCAGTAACTGTACAAGTTCTTGCAGGAGGCGGATATGGAGCAGGTAATCCAGTTACATCTGGAACAGTGCTAGGATCTTTCTCTGATGGATCTGCAACTTCATATACACCTGCAAGCATCGCCTTCAATAGCGGTTCAAACTCAATCGTCTCAATATTTATATTTAATGAAGGTGAAGAGGCACAGTTGGATGAGATCTCGCTTAATTGTGATACAGGCGCCGGTGGTGGCGGTGGTGGCGGAGGAACTGTTACAGGTAATGAATTTGTCAAGTTCTGTTGTGATGATATCGATGGCTCTCTATCTTATCAAACACCGGATGGACAAACTGTTTTCTATAATGAGTACGATGTAATATTAAGAGTTTGGGATGATGGTAACTGTGATGGAGTGGCTGGTAATTTGGGGGATAACGTTAATGAAACTTGGGCTACTGTGAGAGTGGAGAACAAGTTACCACCAGTAATCGTATGTCCACCAGATGCAACTGTTACTTGTACAATGGATCTATTGATTCACGATGAGGCATTAGCACCAACAGAAGCTGAGCTAGGAATGTTACTTGCACCAGACTTTGGTACAGGAATCGCTACAGGAGCAGGAGTATGTGGAGCTATCTCAGTAACATACGAAGATGATGTAGATGAAGATATCTGTTACGATGATTACACAATCGAAAGAGAGTGGTGTATCACAGGTACTAACATC
>CALISO010000094.1 GCA_938041445.1 uncultured Saprospiraceae bacterium | reverse complement strand
GACATTGCTAGGTATTGTGCTAATGTCGTACAAAGTAGTGCCAATACCACCAAATAGATCCAATCGGTAGTTGTCGGAGTAAATGCTTCAACATCATACATAATCAATACAATGATAGTCAAGAAAATAGATGAACTTACCATTTCTATAAATGTAATTCGGAGTGGTGTGGAAGCAGTGATATGCTTTTTATTGAGTGAAACAAATGTAGCCGCTAGCATAGCAGATGCTATCCCACTGTAGACGCCAAGCAACATAGAACCTTCAAGATCACTAACGATAAGGAGCATAGCTGGCACGATGACAATACCAATGGCAAGGTCTATCCATTTGACCCTAGTTTTAAGAATTGCAGGTTCTATCAAGGCAGTAAACAGGGACGTTGTAGCAAGGCAAACCAAAGCAATAGATGCATTGGCAAACTTGATACTGGCATAAAACGTCACCCAATGCAGTGCAGTGATCACCCCTATCCCACTGAAGATTGCAATCATCTTAAACCCAACCTCTGAAATAAGTGATCTAATTCTCACAAACAAGACCATACTCAACCCAGCAAGTATGACCCGCCACCATACGAGTGGTACTGCTTCCAGGGAGATTAAGTCACCTAATATGGCTGTAAAACCGAATAGTACAACAGCAATGTGCAACTGGATATAGGCAAGAGTTGTAGGACTTTTTTGGGAAGACATCACATTTTTTAAGTAACTAGACTTGCAAAAGTAGGTAATAAGAAACTACATTTGGATTTTTGCGTTAGACTTCAGTAGACGATAATGTCTACTCGATAAATTTAAAACAACGATATGGCAATTGCAATCGGAGATAAGGCACCAGCATTTACACTCACAAGTGATACTAAAGAGGAAGTAAGCTTAGCCGACTACTCTGGAAAGAACACGGTTATTTTGTTTTTTCCACTAGCTTTCACAGGTGTATGTACTGATGAATTGTGTCAAATGAGAGATGAAAAGAGCGAATATGAATCAATGAATGCTGAGATATTAGGTATCTCTATCGATTCACCTTTCGTCTTAGAAGAGTTCAAAAAGCAACAGAAGTACAACTTCCCATTATTGTCAGACTTCAATAGAGAAGCAAGTGTTGCCTATGATACAATGTACGAGACATTTGTCCTAGGGATGAACAAGGTATCGAAGCGTAGTGCATTCGTTGTGGATAAAAATGGTATAGTTAAATATGCTGAGGTGTTGGATGATGCGGGTGAAATGCCTAATTTTGCAGCAATCAAAGAAACTCTAAAAACACTGAGTTAATCAGAAAGCAGTCATTATGTCTACATTATTTGAAGAATTAGTAGAAGTACAAGAAGAAGTTACGACAGGGTCGCTGGCACAGGTCATCGTGTATAATGATGATGTGAATACCTTTGATTGGGTCATTGAGTGCTTAATGGAGATTTGCAATCACACATTCGAGCAATCTGAGCAACTCTCACTACTTGTACATTTTAAAGGCAAGGCAACTGTAAAGACGGGTTCATTCGAAAAGTGTAAACCGATTAAGGATGCGCTAGTTGATAGAGGTCTTTCTGCTGTGATTGAGATGACTGTCTCAGAGTAACCTACTTTATCACTTTCTATAACTAAGCAGACTGTTTCTGCTATGAGTGATTCTACTGAGTAATGAATCAATACAACCGTTGTGGTTATCACCAAATCTAAACCGCTATTCTTCCCTCATCCATATCATACAAATGACCATGGAATACTTGCCATAGGAGGAGAAGTATGTCCAGAGACGCTGATTATGAGTTATAGCGCTGGCATCTTTCCTTGGAATCACGAAGATGATATGACGCTTTGGTGGTTTACTTTTCCTCGGATGATTCTGCATCCTTCTCAAGTAAAAATCAGTAAAAGTATGCGTCAGGTGATTCGACAGGAGAAGTATCGTGTCACTATGAATACCAACTTTAGTGGCGTTATCGATCAATGTCAAAAAATTCCTAGAAAAGGACAGGACGGTACATGGTTATATGATAAGCTCAAGGAGACAATGCACGAGCTCCACAATCAAGGTTATGCGCATTCAGTAGAGGTCTGGGATGGAGATGATCTCGTAGGAGGTCTGTATGGGATTAGTATTGGGAAGATTTTCTGTGGAGAGTCAATGTTTGCACTCAAATCTAATGCCTCAAAACTAGCACTCATTCACTTGTGTGCCGTCCTTACTTCTCACGACTTCAAGCTCATTGACTGTCAGCAAGAGACAGATCACCTTGTAAGTATGGGGGCGGAAACGATGGGAGCTGGTACATTCTTAGAAGAGCTAAGGTTCAATGCATTGGAGGATAGACTCTATCTTCACAAGTGCTTGTCTACTTCCTAAACCCCTCTACATATTTACGTGAGACGGCTACGATTTCGTCCACTCCTTCAAAACTCAGTTTGAGACCCTGAGCATTACCTGAGATAGATTGAATCTTAGACCGGTTGACAAGGTATGATCTGTGGCAACGTTCTATGCCATACGGCATGAAAATTGATTCTAGAACTGTCAATGTGTTTTTGACAGTTTCGTGGTCAACCAATTATGCTGAATAGTGGTATCTTAGACTTCTCAAAATACACTATGATGATTCCTACAGAACAACTACTAGACATTCAAGCGGAATATGGTAGCCCAGTCTATGTCTATGATGCTAATCAGATTGTAGATAACTACAAATTATTTACATCGTCGTTTTCAGTCAAAGACCTTAAGGTACATTACGCTTGCAAAGCACTGACAAATATCTCAATCCTAAAACTCTTTAAAAAATTGGGTGCTGGACTAGATTGTGTATCAGAGCAAGAAGTACAACTAGGATTGCACGCAGGATTTGACCCAAATGACATCATCTATACACCTAATGGAGTCTCTATCGAAGAATACGAAAGAGTCCTTCAGCACAAGACTAAAGTTACAGTTGATAATCTCTCTCTACTAGAGAAGATAGGAGTAAACTACCCTGACCACCCAATCCATATCAGAATCAATCCACACCTAATGGCTGGTGGTAATCAGAAAATATCTGTTGGTCATATCGATAGTAAGTTCGGGATCTCGATTCACCAACTACCACATATCCTCAGACTCGTCAAGACTCTTAACATCAATGTTGAAGGTATCCACGTACATACTGGCTCGGATATTATTGATAAAGACGTATTCATCAGAGTAGCTGAATTAATTTTTTCTATTGCGGATCAATTTGACAATATCACTTCGATTGATCTCGGCAGTGGATTCAAGGTACAGTATAAGGATGGTGATATGTACACAGATATCGCAAAATTAGGAAAGGCATTCTCAGATAGATTCAACGCTTACTGCCAAGAAAAAAATAGAGAGATCACACTAAGATTTGAACCTGGAAAATTTATGGTGTCTAATGCAGGCTTCTTTCTAACAAAGGTGAATGTTGTCAAGCAGACAACATCTTGCACATTCGCAGGTATCAATACTGGTCTCAATCACTTGATCAGACCGATGTTCTACGATGCCTACCATGGCATAGAAAACATCTCTAATCCAACCGGCGAGCAGAAACTTTACTCAGTAGTGGGTAATATCTGCGAGACTGATACATTTGCCGATAATCGCCTGCTCAATGAAGTGAGAGAAGGAGATACGCTTATCTTCAAGAATGCAGGAGCCTACTGCTTCACGATGGCGTCTAACTATAACTCAAGACTACGTCCACCAGAAGTAATGGTACTCAATGGCAAGGCAATTCTGATCAGAGAAAGAGAGACAATTAAAGATATCTTGTCTGGACAGCCAGAACCAACGTTTACACTTACAAGTGAAGTGAAGGTGGGATAGATCATATTTGGGAACGAGTAGGATACTCAGAATCTCGGACTAAGGAGATATCCTGTCATAATACTTTGCTATAGATTTTAAAACTTGATGAACATCATCCAGTTTAAATTTTGGAGAGTCAATTTGTTATAGACTTAAAAGCATTACTAGTTGCATAACCAATTAGCATACCTAAAATATTAGGTATCATATCAGACAATTCTATCTACAGTTTTATAGACTTACAAATAGTTTAATCCGTCAAATCCATCAACATCCCAACTAACTCCGGCACCTTCTCTGTAGCTGAACCTTGTAAAAAATGAATATGTGACGATAGTCCCTCTGGCTTATTGGGATCAACTAAGTAGATGGGTGTACCTAGTGGAACATACTGACTGAGACTTGCAGCTGGGTAGACTTGTAACGAAGTGCCGATGATGATAAATATATCAGCTGTAGACGCATACTCTACTGCTGTTGAGATCATTGGTACATCTTCTCCAAACCATACAATATGCGGTCTCAATTGACTCCCATCTTCAGCTAAAGTACCAATGTTGATGTCTTCAGTCCAATCAACAATGGCATTAGAATCTGCACTGCTTCGAGCTTTCAACAATTCACCATGTAGGTGTATTACCTTAGTCGAACCTGCTTCCTCGTGAAGATTATCAACATTTTGTGTGACAACAGTAACATCATATTTCTCTTCAAGAGAAACAAGTGCTGTGTGCCCAGCATTTGGCTTGACCGTCAATAACTGAGCTCTACGTTGATTATAGAAGTCGAGTACGAGAGCAGGATCTGTGGCAAATCCTTGAGGGCTTGCCACTTCCATTATATCATGACCCTCCCACAATCCATTTGCATCTCTGAAAGTACTAATTCCACTCTCTGCACTGATTCCTGCACCAGTAAGTATAACAATATGTTGTTTTGCCATTGGGGTTGTATCTTGTGAATAATTGTTGAGCCTCAGTTCAAATATGATAACAATTATTCAAACATATCGGCGATTCCTGTACTGGAAACATTTTGCATCTTGCATTTTGGTACTCATTTGCTTTAAAGTGATAGGACAGAGTCCTACAATATTCTATGATGTCTCTCAAGGCATATCACAGAATACTATCACAAGCATCACTCAAGATGACAATGGCTTTCTGTGGATAGGTACAAGATACGGACTCAATAAATATGATGGTAGTACATATCAGCACTACCTACACGATAGCCACAATCCCAATAGCATTAAGGCCAATGCTGTGGAAAAGGTCATCACAGGTAACAATGGAATATTATGGATAGGGACTAATCACGGAGGCCTTAATAAACTTAATACCACAACGGGTAAGATTTCCCACTTCACAACTGATAATTCGGCGATAAATAGTAACCATATCAGGTATATCTATCTTGATGAAAATGGGTACCTATTCATTGCTGGTGAAAAGAAAGGCCTGGATATCTTGGATACAAATACTGAGACCTTCCTAACTGCAGATAATCATTCTCTTGCAAAAAAAATGCAGGACAAAGTTATCAATGCCTTAGAAGGTAATAGTAAAGGCTCTCTTGTCATTAGCACTGTATTCAGTGGAGTATACTACTATAACTCATTCACTGAAACCCTGCAATCTCTACCAACAATTAAGTCAGTGGTCAGAACGGTATTTGCCTTCAGAGATAACGAATTTCATATCGGTACTAATAACGGATACTATGCCGCTAAGGTTATGCAGAATTCCTTAACCGTCGAACGAGTAGATATCCCTCAAATAAATGAATCGGTAGTCCTTTCTCTATTGAAAGGAGAAGATGAAATAACTTGGGTAGGTACTGAGAATGATGGACTATACAAGATTAATCCTGATAAGTCAATTGAGATATTTAAGTCCTCATCAAGTGAAAACAGCATAAATGGAAACTCTATCTGGTGTCTATATCAAGATAGATTTGGAATCATCTGGATAGGTAGTTATCTGAATGGATTATGTAAAATTGATCACCTTCAAGAAAAATTTTCAAAACTCTATTCTGTAAATACTGGAGATAAAGAAATACCCTTAAAGCTCGTAAATGGTTTTGCAGTAGACAATGATTCCATCTGTTGGATTGGATTAGATGGTGGAGGCCTTATTCAATGGAATTTATATACAAATCAATTCACCGAAATCAACTCTATTTGGGAAAGTGAATCAAACAAAGTCGTAAAGACTCTCAATTTTATAGATAATAAACTCTGGATAGGTACTTGGGGTGAAGGTCTCATTATCTATGATGTCAACTCCAAACAGTCAGAAAAGTTGACTGTAAGTCAAGGAGGAGTTATTGGGGATAGGATCTACAATGTCATTGAAGACAAGAATGGAAATATCTGGTCGACTTGCCATGAAGATGGTCTCACTATACATCCTAATGGAGATGTCACGTCACCAATTTTCATTTTATCGAATTCAATAAAGGGCAACCCTAGTATGCGACTGAGAAGTATCGAAAAAGATTGTGATGGTAATATCCTCATAGGCTCAGATCGATCAGGCTTGCTCAAACTCAATATTGATAATACGACTATCACTGAAGTAAACTCATTAATGAGTGAATCGGATGAGTTGCACAATGACATAACAATCAATACACTATTGGTTGATAGAAACTGCAATCTCTGGATAGGTACTGAAGGCAGCGGTGTGTACAATATCTCTTATGATCAGACTAAGAGTGTCAACTTTGATACTGAAGATGGTCTCGCTAGTAATATGATATACGACTTACTAGAAGATGAAAATGGTGACATATGGGGAAGTACTAATAATGGAATATTTTCATACAATATTGAATCTAATTCATTTAACAATTATACATCGGACGATGGCCTTACTGCCGATGAATTTGTATATAGTTCAGGATATAAAATGGAAGATGGCACACTGATATTTGGTAGTATCAACGGTCTCAACTACTTTAAGCCTTCTCAGATTCCATTCAACTCTAGACCACCTGAAGCCTATATCACTGACATCCGCATCGCGAATGAAGCGCTAGCCAATATTAGCAATCATAGAAAACCAGAAAGTTATAATGGTGCAAATATCAAGTTGGATCATACCCAAAATGACCTGGCGATAGAATACACATCACTAAACTTCACGCAAGGGAATCTCAATAAGTTTCAATATATACTCGAGGGATTTGATAAAGACTGGAGTGAAGTAACAACTAATCGAACAGCAACCTTTGACAATCTACCTTATGGTAAATATACATTCAAGTTGAAAGCATCAAATAATGATGGTGTTTGGAGTCAAGCAGTTCCATACATAGGAATACATATCAAAAAGCCATGGTACCGCACTTTGCTAGCTTGGGTATGCTACTTCTTGATAACATTAGGCATTTTTATTACCGTCCAAAGGACACTTTTCAACCAAATCCAGCTTAAGAATGACTTAGCTATTGAATCATTAAAGTTATCTCAACTTAAGGAGGTAGACAAAGTGAAGTCGCAGTTTTTCTCTAATATCTCTCATGAGTTTCTGACTCCGCTAACCCTCATTCTTACTCCACTCAAAAGGATACAATCCAAAGGTGATAACACTATCAGTGATCAGACTATTGATAGTATGACTTCCAATGCTAATCGATTACAGAAATTCATCAAACAAATCCTAGCTCTAGCGAAATTGGAATCAGGAGAAGTGAAACTCAGAGTAGAAAAACATTTAATGAATCCTTGGCTGTCGAGAATTGCTAATAATTTTAATAGTATCGCGATCGATAAGTCTATGATGTATATCCTTGATATTCCTAGTCGACCGATTATTGCTTACTATGATGAAGACCGTCTCGAACAAGTGATTGTTAATCTACTAAGTAATGCATTTAAGTATACTGAAGATGGAGGTACTGTATCTGTGTCATTAACAGAGAAAACAGATTCGATAATAATCAAAATTATCGATACAGGACAAGGCATAGCCAAACCTGATCTTGATAATATATTCAATAGATTCTACAGACAAAAAAATGAAAATCTCATAGGTGGGACAGGTATTGGACTATCTATCACTAAGCAGATATTGGCTCAGCACCATGCAGAAATTAATGTTGAAAGTGAAATTGGAGTTGGATCAGCATTTATCATTACCATACAGAAAGGTACTGACCACTTCAACAGTAATTCAGGTGTCGAGATAACCTATCCTGATCAATCAAAGTTAACCCAAGTATCTGAAATTAATGCCAATAATCTATTATCCATAAGTCAAGCACAAACTAATGGAGCAAGCAAACCAATCATCCTCGTTGTAGAAGACAATCCTGATATTAGAAACTTGATTGCCGAGATCTTATCAGCTGATTACTCAGTATTTCTAGCTGAAGATGGAATACAAGGAATCAAATTGGCAAGTGAAATAATGCCTGACTTAATTATCACAGACTTGATGATGCCAGGTAAGAATGGCTACGAACTGTGTGAGGCAATAAAGAATGATAAGTTAACGAGTCATATCTATATCATAATGCTCACAGTGAGGGCATCTGAAGACAGTATAAAAGAGGGCTTAATCAAAGGCGCAGACTACTACTTGACAAAACCGTTTAATGCAGAACTTCTCAAATTACATATCGCCAATATCCTTAAACGCAGACAAGATATGGCAATATATTTCCGTGGTGAATATGAATATTCTACATCTAACATTCTCATTCAAGAGGAAGCGATAGACTTAGAATCTTACGATGGTGATTCAGAAATTCAATTATCAGAAATAGACCAAGAATTTCTTAAAAGCTTGAATGAAATTATAGATAAAAATCTTGGCAATTCAGATTTCTCAGTGGTTGACTTGACACATCACTTAGGCTTTTCTAAGAGCCAACTCTATCGAAAACTTAAGGCAATCATAGGTATGTCAGCCAATGCATATATCAGAACTAAAAGATTACAAAAAGCCACAGAGCTGATTTCTACAAACAACTTCACAATTGCTGAAGTCACTTATAAAGTAGGATTCAATGACTTACAATATTTTAGATCTTGCTTTAAGAATACCTATGGAGTCAATCCATCCGAATATGCTGGAGAAGAACCTTTATCCAATATAGAACAATAGGATTAGCTATTCATTAATTTCATATACCTGTAGCGGAGCATTGTTACTAGCTACTAGGAGGTGGGACTTATCTCCAGTGTTGATCCACTTTACATCTTGAGCTTCATATGGGATATACAGACCTGACAATCGGTTAGGCAATTGCTCAAATGTTCCGTCACCATTCCCCATTGCGACTACTCCATACCCAGCATCACTTCTAGGTGTCTCTACTTCAGAATCAAAGATATTACCAACCATCACCACATCTAGATTGCCATCACCATTGATATCTTTTGTATCCATTGCATTGATACTATATCTTTGAAATATTTCTGGAAGAGTTGACATCTCTAAGTTGCCAGCTCCTTTATTCTCAATATAAATGTGTCTAAAATTATTAGCCTGATAATGGATGCCACCTTGGAGTTCCTCTTCACCATAAATTTGCTGAACAGTAGAAGATGCAAAAGAATGATAATTAGGAAACTTTGACATTAGAGTAGGCATTTGCTCCGAAGAACATTGACGGCCCCTCACTGGATACTGATTACCTTCTTGGTAGAAACTAAGTACGATATCTTGGTCGGAGTCTTTGTCAAAGTCTTGAGAATAAATATCAAATGTAGAATCATCAGATGCCTGGTACTTATAATTCGTACCTAGATTACCTATGATAAAATCATTATCGCCATCACCATCAAAGTCTGCAACTTCTATGGACTTCCACCACCCTACTTGAGATTGCAGCTCAGTAGTCATTCTAATGAGCTGACCACCATAATTAGAGAATATTTCTATCCCCATCCACTCACCTGTCAGGATGAGATCTTCACTTCCATTACCATCATAATCTGTCCACACTGCTGCTGTGACCATACCTAGATCTGAAAATTCTGACGCAATTTGGGGAGTAATATCCTCACCGTCTTTATAGATATAAGACTTAGGTGAAGAGGGATAGTTACCCGGAATCTGACGACCAAATATGAACAATTCTTCAATTCCATCACCATCAACATCTTGTCCAAGACTCAAACTTCCACTAACTCTCAATTCACTATTGACTAGCTCTGCTTGGCTCCATTGCAGTGATTCAACATTGGGATAATACCGTTGTGAATAGTAAGTATCATTCAAGTCATCTATCTCATTACCTCCACTGGTCACAAGTAGGTCAAGTATCCCATCGCCATCAACATCAACGAAGTCACCAGCAACATCTTCTTGATCCCTACCTGAAATCGTCACTTGCTTATAAGTACCATTTCTACTGAAGAATAGTACTGAATTTTGGCCTCTAGGACCTGGAATAAACACATCGTCAACCTCGTCACCATTGATATCAGCTGTTACAAGCTTTGGACCGAGGGAGGACATTTTATGAGGAATAAGCACTTCTCTTTTATAATCATCGAAGTCATTTTCAATATGATTGTACTTAATCATAGGAGAGGCTGACAAGGACAGTAGTTGCTTAGCGGCTGGA
The DNA here is from genome assembly GCA_938041445.1 of uncultured Saprospiraceae bacterium. GTDB lineage: Bacteria > Bacteroidota > Bacteroidia > Chitinophagales > Saprospiraceae > JAHDHH01. The sequence continues at coordinate 28,424 of CALISO010000094.1, read as the reverse complement.
GGAGAGGTGTACTGTTGATCAGCTTCTTGATAATTAACTGTAATGGATTGATTGGTATTTACTTGAGTGAGTACTTGACTCTGTCCATCTGGCCATACTACTTCTATCTTATCTATCATCTCTAAGGTGTCTAGACCAAAATGTAATCTACTATCCACAGATGACTGAAATCCTCTGACCATTGTATGCTCTTGATACCATTGCCTATCGCCAGCCTTCAAATATAATTTTGCACCCAACCCAAGTGGATTCGAATTACTACCATTGAGTGATATCTGCAAATAGCTCTTATCTGACTTGTTAGATATATTGTCGAAAACAACAACAGTACTATCGATATTATTCAAGATGATTTCTAGATCACCATCATTATCAAGGTCAGCATAAGTTGCACCATTGGAGAATCCGGTAAAGTTGACACCCCAAGCATCGTTTACTTTGGTAAATGTCGAACCTCCATTCTTAAACATATAATTATCAGTAGGTATCTCAGGTAACTCCTCAGTTAGATCTGCGAAGTTCATCTCCTTAAACTTAACCTTGAGTTGTGTATCCGTTTGGTTTAACCACTTAAAGTAATCTTTGTTATTAATTTCCCTTCTAGTTCCATTAGAGATAAAGACATCTCGTAACCCATCTTGATCGTAGTCAGCAAGCAAGCATGACCAGCTCCAGTCTGTAGCATGCATATTATTAGCAATGGCAATATCACTAAAATATGGGTTACCATCAGGGTTTAATCCATTATTTAATTGAAGGCTATTGTACATATATTGATAGCCAAATCCCGCCTCTACACCTTCCCAGAATGCTGGAATATTCATACTTGACATATTCGCCTTGGAACGATAGTTATCAGTCGTGGTCATATCTACTTGATAGAGATCGGGCAGTAAGTCATTATTGAGATCTGCAACATCAACTCCCATGCCATAAAAGGCTGTATGTTGAAAAGATTCTTGAAGCGACTCTGTGAATGTTCCATCACCATTATTCTTGTAGAAAAAATCAGGTGTCTGAAAGTCATTGGAGACATAGAGGTCAGTAAACCCATCTTGATTAAGATCAGATGCGATGACTCCAATACCTAATCCAAATCGAAGAACTCCAGACTCTACTGTGACATCACTGAACGTCTCATCACCATTGTTCCGATATAGACGATCAGAGTTCTCAAGAGTTACAGATTCAGACAGGGCCTTGTATTCTGATACCTGAGCATTGAAAGCTGTAGGTGGATAGTTAACAACATACAGATCAAGATCACCATCATTGTCGTAGTCAATTGGACAAGCTTGTATCGTATAGCCACTATCATCGAGTCCGTAAGATTCTGCAGATTCCTCAAATATTGGGATTCCGCTATCATTGTTCCCTTGATTGATATAAAGAAGATTCGATCTGTCTGCCCAGATTCCAGACACAGAGACATAAATATCTAACTTACCATCAGCATTAAAATCGTGAAATAGACATCCGGTATGCCATAGACCTTCCGATAACAATCCAGACATCTCAGTAATCTCTTGAAATTCCATATTACCTCGATTGAGGTAGGCTTTATTGGGCACCATATTTCCTGTAAAGAAGAGATCAACTAGTCCATCTCCATTCAAGTCTCCAGAACTGACTCCTCCACCCATATAGAAATAGCCATACTTGAAGAAGTTCATCGAATCGTTGACTGATAGTGTATTTTCAAAATCTATCCCAGTCTCCTCGATATCTAACTTAGAAAATACTGGTGATTCTGGGCGATTCTCTGCTCTAGACCTACGATCTTGAACACAAGCGATAAAGAATGTCAAACCAAAAACACATAATAAAGCATATGTGAATCGAGCAATTGGCGTTCGTATGTAATTGATATCAATCATAAGTTAAAAATACAGCGTATCAAGTGGAGATAGGATAAAAAAAAGGGTGTTAATTACTTAACACCCTTCAAAACTATTTACTTAAAAAGTATGAAAAAACGTATTCTTTACCAACCAGGGTTCTGTGTCAAAGATTCTGCTTTTAAAAGCTCCTGAGCCGGTATAGGGAATAATTCATGCTTGCCAGATTGGAAGCCATCAAAGTTATCTGCTGCTCTTCCCCATCTCACCATATCGTGAAATCTGAATCCTTCAAACGCAAGCTCCAAGAATCTTTCATTGATAATCGCATCGATAAGATCACCTCCAGAGGCAGTTGAATCATCAAGACCAGCTCTATTTCTGACCATATTGAGGAATTCACGAGCTTGTGATTCGTTGCCAGAATTAGCTGCTCCTTCAGCACCTATCAATAGAACATCAGCATATCTTAGCAATCTCCAGTTAGTCGTATAACTCAATTGAGCTGCACTTCCTTCTTCTGTTGAATTTTCAGTCAATTTACTTCCATACTTCACTCTTATGAATCCATTATAATCGTGAGCATCACCAGAGAAGTCTCCTCCACCGTCTATCCACTCTTGTTCAGAGATTACTGTAGCCAGTCTACGTTCTTCATCACCTGCATCAATATATGCATTATAGAGCTTAGGCGATGGGTAGTTGAATCCCCAACCTTCTCTCAGATTGTTACCAGCAGACTCTCCACCGAATGCACCTTCTCTTGGTCCCATTAATTGAATGTGGACATTAGTCTCCCATTCTTTTGGTCTTGCCCAAGGCTCAGTACCCCAAGCGACAGACTCCGTATTTGTAAAGACTGCTTCGAGCATTGATCCAGATCCGAATTCTCCATCAAGACCAAAAATAGATCCGAAGTCTTCTTCAAGGACATATTCTCCACTATCTACAATTGACTGCACTGTAGATGCCGCTTCAGAGTATTTCTCCTGGAATACTTGCGCCTTAGCTAGCAATCCCATAGCCGCTCCTTTTGTTAATCTAAATAAATCAGATCCAGAATATTCAGATCTATTAGGAAGTGCCGCTATCGCTGCATTCAAATCACTTTCAATCTGAGCATAAACTTCTGAAGTACTCGACCTTGGTCTATCGTACTCTTCAGGAGTAATCAATGTAGTAGTCAATAATGGTAGATCACCATACATTGAAACAAGCTCCAAATAGTAGTAAGCTCTAAGTCCTAAAGCTTCTCCTCTAATTCTAGCTTTAGTATCAGTATCTCCTTCAACGAAATCTAAAACAGCATTTGCTCTATAAATACCGAAGTAATTCAATGCCCAAAAGCCACTAATCTTCGCATTCGCCTCATCGTATACATAATCATCTAGAGTGTTATAATCTAGTTGATCTTCGAAGTTAGCACCACCAGCTGTACTTTCATCTGAAGGTAGAGTTTTGACAAGTACTGGCGCAACCCAATCCCATACCATATTCCAAGTAAGGACATCATATGCAGTTAGGATAGCGGCATTAGCCTCATCATCTGTATTATAGAAATTATCTTGGATTATTTGACCATTAACAGGTACATCAAGATAGTCTTGACAGGATACAACGCTAATCACAACTATGATTAACACTGTAAATATTTTGAATAAATTTTTCATTATTTGAAAATTAAAATGTTTGCTAAATGTTATTAGAAGTTCATTGATATCCCACCCATAATTCTACCAGGAATAGGGTAAGTACCTCTATCAATTCCTTGTGCAGAATCAGAGTTTGATCCTATCTCTGGGTCTAATCCTGGGTAACTAGAGAATGTAAAGTAATCCTCTATTGACCCATAAATTCTAAGATTATTAAATCCAGGAATAATACTACCTAGATCATAACCTAACTGTATTTGCTTGATTCTGAAGAATGAACCATCGAACACCATAAAATCTGAGAAATACGCATCACCAGATGTTGCAGGAGCAAAAAAGTCATCTTCTAAAAAGACTGTTGACCTATTACCCGGTCTATCAATTCTATTGACTCCCATCAAAATTTCGTTACCATGAACACCTTGTCCAAATAGTGTGAAATCAAATGCATTATATTCTAATCTTATAGTAGCTCCGTATAACACCCCTGGGTGCGGGTCACCAATGTACGTGTAATCGTCTGTCGTAATTTCACCATCTTCATTAACGTCCACAAAAATAGGCGTCCCATCTTCGTTAAGACCATCAGATTGCAATCCTCTGTAATACCATGCAGGCTGTCCTAGCTGAAAAGCTGTCGCATTCCAGTTGGTTCCTACTGTTCCGTTTCCTTGCAAAATACTTCCATTCGCAAGTTCTGTAACTTCATTGTCCAGCGTTGTCAGGTTAGCAAAGACTTGATACTTCAAGTTGTTAACACTATTTCTGTAACCTAGTTCAAATTCAAAACCTCTGTTACGGATAGTCCCCGCATTGACTAATGGATTATTATTTCCATTAAAATCAGCAGCAGCTCCAGGTGTCAATAAATCTCTTGTCAACTTATTGAACCAATCAACAGAAAATGTCACCTTATCATTAAAGAACCCTAAATCGACTCCTATATCCGTTTGCTCACTTGTCTCCCATGTCAACGCTGGATTAGGAAGTGAATTTGGGTCAGCTGTTGCTACACCGTTATATAGTCCCGCAAATCCTAATGATGCTAATCCTGCGCCTTGACCTATAGATGATAGAGATCCTGCTTGCCCCCATGAGGCTCTCACCTTCATAAAATTCAATGCTCCACCTTGACCAAAGAATCCTTCACGTGACACAATCCATCCTGCTGATAGTCCAGGATATACTTTATATCTATCATTTGTAATCAACGAAGTTCCATCACGTCTCAATGAACCCATCAAGATGTAGCGGTCTGATATCGTTAAAACTGCTCTTCCAAATATTGACTGCAGTCTACTCCTATTATTGAATCCAATCACCTCAGTTGATGATTCAGATCCGTCGATATAAGAGAATTCTTGAAGCTCAGAGAATAGACCACTTGCATTTGCATTCAATCCAGAAGAGGTAAACTGATAAATAGATGTTCCAGCTAGAAGATCTAAATCCACAGCACTACTGACACTCTTGTTATAAGTTAAGAAGTTTTCCCACTGTACACCGACATTATTAAAGTTATTAAATACTGAACTTGCTGCAGTAGCTTGTCGCGTTGGATTAGCATAATAACTTGGAGACCAGTTGTGGAATGTTCCAAATGTCAAGTCTGTACCAACTCTAGTAGTTACATCAAGTCCTTCAAGAAGGTTTAATGTTCCACTTACTGATCCAAACATTCTATTTGACTTTGTTCCATCTCCATTGATCAGGTTTAAATAAATGTAAGGATTGAGAATCTCACCTGTTGTTACATCATTAGATAGACCGTAGATATTACCGTTATCATCAGCTGCAAGTTGAGTACCGGCCGCAGCATTCTGAATCGCAATCACATGATCTGGCAAAGCACCATCATAAGTGACAGGTACACTTGGATCCATTAAGATTGCTGAAGCGATAGTACCTCCAATATTCACATCGCCAAATCCAGTTCCACGAGATTGCTCATTTGCATAAGTGAAGTTTGCATTTATAGAAATACGATCACTTACTTGAGAGTTCAATCCCAAATTCGCCGATAATCTTCTAAAGTTAGAGATGTCTCCGCCACCAAGAATACCATCTTGATTAAAGTATCCAGCTCCTAAGAATATTGATGTCTTATCATTTCCTTTTGAAAAAGAAAGATTATGACGAGTAGTAGGCGCATTGACGAATAACTCATCAATCCAATCAGTATTTGTATTTTGATCGATATTGCTCACAATTGAGTCAGCAACACCAGCCCTTGTAAAATAGTCAGCAAGCTGAGAAGAGCTCATCAATTCCATATCACCTCTATACTGTTGTACTCCATAATTGGCACTGTATGAGATTCCATCATTATCTGTTCCATTCTTAGTCGAAATGAGGATGACACCATTAGCACCTTCTGCCCCATAGATAGAAGCTGATGCTGCATCTTTCAATACTTCTAAGCTAGCTATAGAAGAACCTTCCAAGAATCGGATATCTGAAGTCCTCATACCATCCACTATATAAAGTGGTTCTGTTGGACCATTTGAACCAGTACCTCTGATCTTGACTTTGAACCCAGCATCAGGAGCTCCAGATGTAGGTGTGATAGCAATACCCGCTACCTTACCCTGGATATTTGATTGAATCTGGCCTGGACCTCTTGTCGCAAGTTCTTCTACCTTCACACTTCCGATGGCACCGGTGACTACACTTTTCTCTTGTCGACCATATCCTATGACGACAACTTCGTCTAATAACTCTGTAGCTTCAGCTAATGCCAATGACTCAAATCGACTTTGATTTGTGATATCAAGCATCATACTCTCGTATCCTGTGTATGACACTTGTAGCTCAGTTGCATCCTGCGGTACATCCAAACTAAAGCTACCATCCACATCTGTGATAGTACCAGTAGCTGTTCCAGGCACTATTACTGTAGCACCTATTAGAGGTGAGCCAGCATTATCGGTCAGTACACCTGACACTTCCCTCTGACCATAGCCAATAGTGGCAATAAGGCAGACAATTAATGACATCATCCACTTGTTGGACAATATATTCCAATGTTTTTTCATAGTTAGAATTTTTAGTTTTTTCATATAAAATCAAAAATGCGAATTAGTAGTTAATATTTATAGTTCTCAATAGTAAATTCTTCTAATTAAACTGATACGCCAAGATTATTTCATCGAATCAAAAAAAAGACGAATTGTACTATGTAAATATACTTGTCAAAAATAGGTCGCAGTCTTAACCATCTTAAATGGTCAATAGGTCAAAAGACAAAGGGAAATATTCCAATATGGCTTCATATTAAAATTTTAGTTAATGAACTAAATACCCACCTTGAAGTCAAATAGCAAACTAACAAACTAGCTAATATGCTCTTAATTAACTAGTTGCGATAAAAATATAGACCACCACCTTAACAGCCAAATATTATTTGGCTATACGGAGCATTACTCCATACAAATTCATCGTTTTTAGGTGACATCCCATTTAATTAACTTTGAGATAGCGATATGGGATATAATCTATAATCATCTGAAGGTACAACCTATTAAGCAGATTATAAGGATTGACAGTATTTGGCCGGTATATGCTATAAATACTCTAGAAATTCCAGTCGTTTCGCATAACAAAGTTGAAGTAAAAACCACTTATGAAAGCTGATCAACATCGGTTATCAATCAAAGAGAAAATCGGCTATGCCTTGGGAGATGGTGCAGCGAACATCGCTTGGCGAGGAGTGGCAACTTTTCTATTTATCTTCTATACGGATGTATTTGGCCTTGGACCAGGTACAGTTGGACTTATCTTCTTAGTTGCACGATTCAGTGATGGCATCAGCGACGTGCTTATGGGTATCCTTGGGGATCATACGAAAAGTAAATATGGCAAATTTAGACCTTGGATACTATGGACAGCAATACCTCTAGGCCTCATACTCGCATTGTTATTTACAACCCCGGATTTCAATGATAGTGGCAAAATTATCTACGCCTATGTCACATACATCATATTCACTCTGATATATACTGCTAACAATATCCCATATGGAGCCTTAATGGGAGTGATGACACCTAATGATGTAGAAAGAACCTCACTGGGTTCTTATAGGATGGCTGGCGCATTTGCTGGAGGTATGCTGGTACAAGTGACACTTCTTTTTCTAGTTGCTCACTTTGGTAATATCAATCCTAAAGTCGATATCTCTGCTATGTCAAATGGCACTTACAAAGTGCAAGTAGAAAGTCCAAAAGACATTCAACATGCAGACTTAAGTACGAAAAATGGGCTAGTGAAGTTTATGCCTTTGCAAAATGATCTAACTGAGGAAATTCCAACTGCATCTACTCGGCAAAGTCTTACTATGACAGCGGGAGAGTCCTATGCATTCATAGCAGAAAGTAATCAAGAACTTACTCCAGAAGCGATCACAATGATTGATCAAAAACGAGGTTACAGTACTTCTATGTACATAATGGCTGCCTTATTGTCATTGTTAATGTTTCTCACATTCTTATTCACTAGAGAACGAGTCTTACCACCCTCTGATCAATCTATTGATATCATCAAAGATTTCAAAAATCTCATCCATAATAAACCTTGGTGGATACTACTCGTCATAGGATTACTCTTCAACATCTACAACGCTATTAAGCAGGGAATCGTCATTATCTACTTCACACATTATCTAGGTGATGCTTTACTATCGGCATCTTATTTATTCGGATTAGGGATTGCCTCTATTGCAGGAGCTTTGGCAACAGCCTACCTGAGTACTTGGTTTGGTAAGCGCAACTTGTTTATCGTTGCTTTACTTTTCAGTGGATTAATGAATGCTCTGATTATATTTTGTGGGCCCGAAGACATTGGATTGATTTTTAGTCTAGGGATCGCATCAGAATTTGCCTCAGCGATGTTCCCAACATTATTTTTCGTGATGCTTGGTGATGCAGCTGACTACTCCGAATGGAAAAATGACAGAAGAGCTACTGGACTAGTTTATTCAGCTGGATCATTTGCAACTAAGTTGGGCGGAGGAATCGCTGTATTTATCATTGGCCTTGTCCTTGAAAGCTATGGATATATAGGGCAAGACAGAGTAGCTATTGAATCTGCATTCCCAGCAATCAAAATGTTGATGAGTTGGATTCCATCAATCGTAACAATAATCGCTGCAGGACTTATGATCTTGTACCCTTTAACAAGCAAGAAGATGGGGGAAATCTCATCAGATCTAATACAAAAACGACAACTTTCTCAATAACGGCCAACCAAACTCTAACCAACAACTATGCTTAACTTTCCAACCAATTTTCTGTGGGGTACTGCTACTTCATCCTTTCAGATAGAGGGTGCTGCAGATGTTGGCGGTAAGGGACCATCGATATGGGATGCATACTGCCAGATACCAGGTAACATAGCGAATGGTGATACAGGCAATATCGCATGTGATCACTATCACAAGATGGAAGAAGATGTCGCCCTTATGGCAAATATGAACGTCAAGGCATACCGATTCTCAATTGCTTGGGCAAGAATACTACCGGATGGTACTAAGTCAATTATCAATGAAGAAGGTATCAACTTCTATAATAGATTGATAGATACATTAATCTCAAATGGTATCGAACCTTGGATTACACTTTATCATTGGGACTTACCCTTGGCACTACATATGACTTATGATGGATGGATAGACGATAGGATCTCTGACTTATTTGGTGACTATGCTGATATTTGCTTTGAACGATTTGGCGATAGAGTAAAGCATTGGATAACTATCAATGAAGCCTGGGTTGTAGCAATACTTGGATATGGGCAAGGTGTATTCGCTCCAGGTAGGACGTCAAACACAGAGCCTTACATTGCAGGGCATAACCTTCTCCTAGCACATGCCAAGGCTGTTGATATTTACAGAAGTAAATATCAATCAATCCAACAAGGACAGATAGGCATTACGAATAACTGTGACTGGAGAGAACCAGCAACAGACTCACCTCAAGATCAGGAGGCAGCAACCAGAGCATTGGAGTTTTTTCTAGCGTGGTTTGCGGATCCAATCTATTTGGGCGATTATCCGCAATCCATGAAAGAACGCTTAGGTAATCGATTGCCTACATTCACAAAAGAAGAAATCGCCTTAGTTAAAGGATCTTCGGACTTTTTTGGTCTGAACCATTATACCACTATGTATGCTGCTGAAGCCAACCCGAACGATGGCGAGGGAGATATTTACGGCAATGGTGGACTCTCCGAAGATCAAGATGTGACATTGTCAGTTGATCCAGATTGGGAATTAACCTCTATGAACTGGGCTGTAGTCCCGTGGGGGTGCCAAAAATTGCTAGAATGGATTGCTCAACGCTACTACAACCCACCAATATACATTACTGAAAATGGCTGTAGTTATGAAGACACCGAAGTAAACAGTATTATTGCAGACCAAAAAAGGATAGAGTTTTTTGAAGGCTATCTTGAAGCGTGTAGTAAGGCAATCCAAAACGGTGTCAACCTTAAGGGGTACTTCATCTGGTCTTTACTTGACAACTTTGAGTGGGCTTCGGGATACACAAAAAGATTTGGGATCCATTATGTTGATTTCAAAACACAAGAAAGAATACCAAAAGACTCCGCAAAATGGTATGCAGAGTTAATATCTAAACAGACCTAATTAATTGACAGACAGTTAATACTTGATATATGAAAACCAAATTATTATTTCTTTTAGCATTAATCTCTATCAGTCTAATCTGTTGTAACAAGCAGATGTCAGATGCGGCACAAACAGCTACAGAAATCATCACAGAATCTACAGAAGTCGAGTCTAATGATTTCATAGAATCACTGCTTGCAAAAATGACAGTAGAGGAGAAAGTGGGCCAGATGACTCAATACACTGGATTCTTTGACCCCACTGGTCCAGTACCAAAGGATTCAGGACAAAAAGAGAAATACGAGGCTGTCAAATCCGGAAAGGTAGGCTCTATGCTCAATGTTAAAACGGTAAAAGATGTGAGAGCTCTCCAAAAACTTGCAGTAGAAAACTCAAGACTCGGTATTCCTCTCATCTTTGGATTTGACGTGATCCACGGCCATAAGATAGCAGCACCAATTCCACTCGCAGAATCAGCCAGTTGGGATCTAGAAGCTATCAAGAAAAGTGCAGCGAATGCTGCTAAAGAGGCTTCAGCAGTTGGCATCAATTGGACTTTTGCTCCGATGGTAGATATTGGTAGAGATGCACGATGGGGCCGGGTGATGGAAGGTGGTGGAGAAGATCCCTACCTAGGTTCTAAAATTGCTACTGCTAGAGTAAAAGGATTTCAAGGTGACGACTTATCTGATCCGACAACCATTGCTGCATGTGCTAAGCATTTTGCAGGGTATGGATATACTGAAGATGGTCGTGATTACAATACAACAGACTTTGGTATTTCTACAATGTACAATGTCGTATTACCTCCATTCAAGGCTGCTGTAGATGCTGGCGTACAGACATTTATGAATGGATTCAACGACTGGAATGGTATCCCTGTAACTGGAAATGAATGGCTTCAAAGAGATATACTAAAAGGCCAATGGGGCTTTGATGGATTTGTAGTATCAGATTGGGGATCAATCGGCGAAATGGTCGCTCATGGTTATGCAGAGGATAACGAGCACGCTGCAGAGCTTGCTGTAGTAGCAGGTAGCGATATGGATATGGAAGCTTATGCTTATCAAAACTTCTTACCCGCATTAGTAGATAGTAATGTTGTAGATATGGCACTACTTGATGATGCTGTAAGAAGAATACTTACCGTAAAGCAGAGACTGGGATTATTCGATGATCCATATCTCTATTGTGATGAAGAAAGAGAAGCTGCAATGGCCGTAAGCCAGGAAGTAAAAGACGATGCCCTAGATATCGCAAAGAAGTCTATCGTACTTCTGAAGAATGATGACATATTACCCCTCAGTAAGTCTGCAACTAGAGTTGCAGTCATCGGACAATTAGCAGAAAGTAAGAATGCTGCATTAGGTAGTTGGAGGCTAGGTGTAGAAGATAATACTGCGGTCTCAGTCATTGAAGGGTTAGAGCCATATCTAGGAAAGAATATGACTTACCAACGAGGAGTGGAAGTATACAATGGGACTGAAGGATTTGTCAACGAACTCAATATCAACTTTGATGATGAATCAGGCATAAGAGAAGCTGTATCGCTTGCAAGGAGCTCTGATATTGTCATTGTTGTCGCTGGTGAACATGGTTATCAATCAGGAGAAGGTCGAAGTCGTACCGACATCAGACTACCTGGATTACAACGAGAAATGCTCAAACAACTCAAAGAAGCTAATGAGAACATCGTACTCGTTGTGACAAGTGGCCGACCACTAGAGCTGTCATGGGAGGATGAAAATATACCGGCTATCGTTCAAGCTTGGCAACTAGGTACAAGAGCGGGTGATGCCATCGCTGAAGTACTCTTTGGAGATTATAATCCAAGCGGAAAACTCCCTATGACATTTCCAAGAAATGTAGGACAAGTACCAGCTTACTATGGAGTCAAAAGCACTGGTAGAGGTGATGCAATTGACCTTGTATTCTGGTCTCACTATAGCGATATGCCTAATAGCCCTCTCTATCCATTCGGCTATGGTCTCAGTTATACAACTTACGAATACAGCAAACCAACAATCACACCTACGACATCAGGGGCATCTGTGTCAGTCACCGTAACCAATACCGGTAATGTAGATGGAGAAGAAGTCGTCCAACTCTATATCAGAGATAAGGCAGCTTCCGTGACCAGACCAGTAAAGGAACTCAAAGGATTCGAAAAAGTGGCGATTAAAGCCGGTGGCTCACAAACTGTAACTTTCACACTTGGTAGCGAAGAACTAGGTTTCTTCAATAACGACGGAGAATATCTCGTAGAACCAGGTGAGTTCGACGTGATGGTCGGACCAAACTGTATGGATACAGAAGGTGGAAGTTTTATACTAAAGTAAATAGAAGATAACAACCCAACTTTATTGACCTTGCCTTTTTTTGAAGGCAGGGTCTTTTTAGTTGAGGGCAAGTAAATCTCCAGAGCATAGTTTGTTGTATTTATTCGGTAATTTGTGTCTATATGGTAAGTAGAGTTATACCAAGAAAAATAAAGCGCTTACACCTCAAATTATTGATAGGAATTGTCATAGTTGGCTATCTGTCGATATCCAGTTGCCAACAACCTACTCACCTTTCTCCGGTTAGCTATTCACAGTTCAAGGCATTCGTAGATGATACTGGATACTCCACTGATGCTGAACGATATGGATGGTCAATTGTCCAAGTCAATGTATATGACTTTACAACCGTAGAAGGAGCAACTTGGCGGCTCCCAGATGGTGAGCACCCTGTAGACTCATCTTCACTGCCCGTTACTCAAGTCAGTTATAACGATGCCATCGCTTATTGCAAATGGGCTAATACAAAACTCCCAACCTATGCCGAATATTGGAAACTTGTCAAGCACGACCATCGACCCATCGTATCAGATAACATCCTCCCAATTACCGATATCAATGTAGTCAACATTGTTGGCAATGTATGGGATATCACTGAACCAAAAAACAAGCACGATCAAGTGCGGTTAGCTGGAGGATCACTCTTTTGTTCAGTAGCAACTTGTGATGGAACGGTAAGTGACAAAGAGTTATATGTTGATCGAGAAACTGGGAATGTACATATTGGGTTTAGTGTGGTGTCTAATTAAAATTTGTTTACCAACTGAGCAAGTAAGAAATATTAATCTGAAGTTGCAACTTCAAACAACTGAATAATTAATCTTATGAAAAATAGAGTTGATCTGATTGGTTAGAAATCTTATTCAAATATCATCCCAGCACATAAAAAATAATACAACCTATCAAGTGTGGTTATAAAACAATCAACAAAACCGCTTTTACATCCTGATTTTACTATTCACAAAAATCCAAAAACGTAAAAGCCTTCAACGCAATACATTAAACCTTCAGCTGTCTGGATCCTAATCACATCGGAACAACCCTAAAGTGAAAGGCAGATCAATTTAGTAAAACAAATCGAAGTAAAGCAAAAAAGGGCTTCCACCTTAACAATGGAAACCCTTCTTCTTTGAGAGCCGACGGAGGGACTCGAACCCCCGACCTGCTGATTACAAATCAGCTGCTCTAGCCAGCTGAGCTAAGTCGGCACAAGGCCTCTTCAATATAAGTAAGCCTTCTAATTTTAACGCAAAAAGCCTTCAACACTATGTGTCAAAGGCTTTTGCGGTCTGGACGAGACTCGAACTCGCGACCCCCTGCGTGACAGGCAGGTATTCTAACCAACTGAACTACCAGACCAGATCTTTGTCGAGATGTATAACACCTCTATTTTTTCTTTTTTGTTAGAGGCAGGTTAGAATCCCTGCTGCTCTACTTCCGAAAGCCGTTGTTTTCGGTTCATTCTCTATTTTATGACTTTGGTCATAAAATTCTGCCCTGCAGATCGTTCAATCTTCATAACCAACTGAACTACCAGACCAGATCTTAACAAGATGCTTTCACACCTTTTTTTATCTATTACAGCTTCGATTTCTAATTCTGAAATTGAAACTGATGCGCCTCACATTAGAAGCGAGTGCAAATATAGTACTATACAGATATTGGTCAACTATTTTTGTAGAAAATTTTAAAAATTAACTCCAGATTATATCCACTACCTCTAACATCTTCTCTCTATATTTGCCATGCTAAGCGAGAAAACTATGATCTACCTGGATTTCGAACAACCTATTGAGAACTTATACAGTCAACTTGACAAGATCAAGGAGATAGAAGCTGTAGGCGATATAGATGTATCTGATAAGATCATAGAAATCGAAAAGAAAATCGTAGAGAAGAAGAAAGAAATCTACGAGAACCTTTCCGGTTGGCAACGAGTCCAACTCTCAAGACACCCACTTCGACCATATACTAATCACTACCTAGAAGGAATGTGCAAATGCTTTATTGAGCTGCACGGCGATCGTAACTTCGGTGACGATAAGGCAATTATGGGAGGTATAGGTAGGATCAATGGTCAGTCAATGATTTTTATAGGCCATCAGAAAGGAGTCAATACTAAGATGCGTCAGTATCGCAACTTTGGAATGGCGAATCCTGAAGGTTACCGTAAGGCTCTCCGACTAATGAAGATGGGCGAGAAATTCAATATGCCTATAGTCTGCCTCATTGATACTCCAGGTGCATATCCAGGTATAGAAGCTGAAGAGAGAGGGCAAGCCGAAGCTATTGCAAAGAATCTCATAGAAATGGCACAACTCAAGGTGCCTATCGTATGCTATATCATTGGCGAAGGTGCATCAGGTGGAGCACTAGGTATCGGATTAGGTGACAAAGTATTTATGTTAGAGAATACTTGGTACTCTGTAATCTCTCCTGAATCATGTTCTTCTATTTTATGGAGAAGTTGGGACTATAAGGAGCAGGCTGCAGAACAGTTGAAACTGACACCAGAGCATATGTATGAGTTTGGGTTAGTTGATGATATCATTAAAGAGCCAATAGGTGGTGCCCACAATGATCACGACAAGATGATCAAAACTCTCAAGTCGCATATCAAGAAAGAGGTGAATCAGCTGATGTCTATTCCTGTTGACAAGTTGGTCAATGACAGGATAGCGAAGTATAGCAAGATGGGAGAATTTACGACAATCAAGGAGACGAAATAAATGAGTCGAATCAATTGGAAAGGTCTAGGCGTAGCACTAGTGACACCTTTCACACCAGATAATTCAGTTGACTACCCTGCACTAGATAAGTTGATCGATCACGTAACTAATGGTGGTGTTGATTTTTTAGTTGTACTAGGGAGTACAGGTGAGGCTGACCTGCTGAGTCTCGAAGAAAAACGTGAAGTACTCAATCATGTAATTATCAAGAATGCTGGTAGGCTACCCATTATGGCAGGATGCTTTGGCTGGAATAACACCAAAGTTCTATGTGACTACATCAAAGGATTTGACTTTACAGGCATAGATGCGATCCTTTCGTCTTGCCCAGCATATATCAAGCCGACACAAGAAGGTCTAAGACTTCACTATCAAGCAATTGCAGATTGTTGTCCAGTACCTATAATGCTCTATAATGTGCCTGGACGTACAGTTTCCAATATGGCTTGGGACACGACGGTTGCGCTGTGTGCTGACTCTGAGAAGTTCATCGGTATCAAAGAAGCGTCTAGCGATCTGATTAAAGCAAGTCATATCATTTATCATAAATCTCGACCTGACTTTGTAGTGACAAGTGGGGATGATGAGACAGCACTGCCGATGATAGGTGCAGGTGGAGACGGCGTTATTTCAGTGATTGCTAATGTATTTCCTAAGCAGACTAAAGCACTTGTGGAAGCTGCACTTAAGGGCAATATTGAAGTTGCTAAGCACTACAATCAACTCATCTATCCTATGCATATTCACCTATATGCTGAAGGTAATCCAACAGGCATAAAAGCTGCTCTTAAGATTGAAGGAATTGGTAATGGTAGGATGAGATTACCACTATTACCATTGAGTGAAGGTAGGACTACCCTTCTTACTGAGACTATGAAAGGCATCAAAGAGCAAGGTTAGGTCGCACACTAGGTATAGATCGTTTAGAAGTTGTTAGTTTGCGCTGTAGATTCCATATAAAACAAAACCCGAGATAATCAATTCCAGTTGCCAAGAGTCTTGCTGTAGTTTATCTAGCCACTCTTTAAAGATTGACCTCTCAACCTGGTTTTGATCCACATTTTCAAGTTTGTTTGACATTGAGATAAATTTGGCAATTATCGTAAGATATAGAGATATTTCACAAAATCAACTACTAAAGGGCTGTAGCTCTCCAAATCCACGACGAAATCACTATCTCCATATACCTAGGATACGTCCAAATTGGTTAAGTATCTGTACTTTTGAACATTCCTAATCAGACAGTAATATATGCAGTCATTTACACAAGTTAAGAAAGTCGCAAGTTGGGCCGTTTTTATCATCGCCCTTGTCGTGTACTATTTTTCTGCGGAGCGGACCGGAAGTCTCTGGGATGTGGGAGAATTTATCCTTGGAGCATATAAGCTACAAGTGGTACACCCACCTGGAGCACCACTTTTTATGTTGATTGGACGGATGTTCACTTTGCTACCTGATTGGTTCAGTTCCAATCCAGCTAATATTGCATTTGCAGTCAACCTTATGTCAGGTGTTTGTACAGCGTTTACAGCATTCTTTGTTTCTCAGATTTCTATGCTATTTGGTAAAAGCTTATTAGAAAAGAACCGAGCTTTAACATCTGCTGATAACCTAGCGATCCTATTTGTAGGTCTAGGCGCAGGATTGTCTACAGCGTTCAGTTCTAGTATCTGGTTCTCAGCTGTAGAAGGTGAGGTATATGCAATGAGTACGATGTTTACTGCTATGACGTTTTGGGCTGCGACGATATGGTATTTTAAACCTGAAGACAGACAATATGATCGTTGGTTGCTATTATCCATCTACTTTGGATCATTGTCCATTGGAGTGCACTTACTTTCGTTACTAGCTTTCCCAGCGATTGGTTTGATGTACTATTTTAAGCGATATAAGAATCAAAACATTCTAGGAGCCTTATTGAGCATCATAGGAGGTGCTGCATTTATCATCTTTATTCAAAAAATTATCATCGTAGGGATACCTACAATGTGGAAGCAGCTAGAATTGCTGGCGGTAAATGGCATAGGGCTACCGATTCATTCTGGGTTAATACTTACTCTGTTGTTATTGGGAGTCGCATTTTTCTTCCTATTTAAATTTGCTCACAAGAAAAGTTCTTATTTGATACAATTCGGAGCTATGGCAGCTTTACTCAGTACGATTGCCTTCTCTACAATAGGTGTCATCGTCATCAGAGCCAATGCTGATACACCTGTCAATATGAATGCTCCTTCGGATGCACTCAGACTCCTTCCTTACCTCAATCGTGAGCAGTATGGAGAGAGACCTCTACTCTACGGGCCACACTTCGATGCCAAAGTTGATGATATGGACATTGAACCAAGATATGGTCGAGTAGGAGATAAATATGAAATCACTGATCGTAAAATCTCATACGTCTATGATAATAAGGATAAGATTTTATTCCCTAGGATTGGTCATGCCGAAATGGGTAGACCTAAGCAACATCGAGATTGGTACAAAGTCTTGAATGGGAAAGACCTCAAGGGCAAGCCTTCATTTGGTTATAACATCCAATATTTCATCCGATACCAGATTGGATGGATGTATTGGAGATACTTTATGTGGAACTTCTCTGGTCGTCAAAATGCTGAACAAGGACATAAGCCTTGGGATAAGTCATCAGGTCACTGGATCACAGGTATCCAACCATTTGATGAAATGAAGCTGTATGATATGGATAAATTACCTGATTCTGTTCTATCAGATGAAGGAACCAATAAGTACTTTATGCTCCCATTCTTATTTGGTTTATTTGGATTGATCTATCAAGCGTTCAATCGATCAAAAGACTTTATGGTCATCTTGATGCTATTTCTATTGACAGGATTAGGGATTATCTTATATACTAATCAACCTCCGATGGAACCGCGAGAACGAGACTACGCCTTGGTTGGTTCCTTCTTCACCTTCTGTATGTGGATAGGTATGGGTGTCATTGCTGTCTATGATGTATTACGTGATAAGATTAAAGGTACTGTTCCTGCGATAATCGCTGGAGTCCTTATCCTAGTGGCACCATTGCTGATGGCATTCCAGAACTATGATGATCATAGCCGAATGGGACACTATGCATCAAGAGACTATGCGGCAAACTTCCTCAACTCTGTTGATGAAAATGCCATCATCTTCACCTATGGGGATAACGATACTTATCCGCTTTGGTATGCTCAAGAAGTAGAGAATATCCGTCGTGATGTAAGAGTAGTCAACCTCAGTCTCATCACTGTAGATTGGTATATCAATAAGCTGAATGCTAAGGTCAATGACTCCGCACCACTCAAGATGACAATTCCCGAAGAAGCCTATAGAGGTAGCAGGAGAAATCAAGTTTGGTTCAACCCATATACTGACTTGACTCAACCTAGAAATGTCTATGATGAACTGAACTATATCGCTAATCCTCAGAATATGCAAAACGACCAAACGGTAATGCGTACTGAGAGACTGATCATTCCAATTGATCGGCAAAAAGCGATTAGTAGTGGATTTGCTGAACGAGGAGATAGTACTATAGTCGATTATATTCCAATTAATCTAGATGCAGATAGTCGATATATCACCAAGGATGTATTAGCGGTAATGGATGTTGTTGTTTCTAATATCTATGAGAGGCCAATTTACTTCGCTGTCACATGTAGAAATGATAAGTTACTTGGTCTCAATGACTATATGGAGCTACAAGGTCTAGGTCTAAGAGTCAGGCCTTATAAAACTAAGAGTGATCCATCATTGGGCATTTATGGAAGTGGTAGAGTCAACACCGAGAAAGCCTATGACAATATTATGAATAGATGGCAATGGGGTGGCTTTGATAAGGAGGATACTTTCGTTGATGAAAGTTATGCAGCTGAGATACAAGCGATGAAGTTAATTATGATGCGTACGGCTGATACCTTATCAAAAACAGGGCAGAAAGAAAAAGCGAAGAATCTAGCAAATAAATACTTTGAGGCATTTCCACATTTCAACTTCCCTTATGATAATACTGTGATTCCATTCATAGAAATATTGAATGAGGTAGGTGATAAAGACTCTGCAAGCAATCACATCAGGATATTAGCTGAAGAGTTATATCAACAAGCACAATTTATTGATAGTATAGACGAAGATTCATTCAATTCATTCAAGAATGATTATTCATATTCTATCAAAGGCTTGCAAGAAGTATTCAAATTGAGTGAACAAATTGATCCCAAACTTGGCGAAGAAATGAGCATAACCTACGGAGAATACAATTTGAAAAACTTACAAGGAAACTAGATATGACAACGAAGCAAACCATAGCCATTGGATGTGATCATGCTGGATACAAGTATCGTGAGGCTATCATAGATATGTTGTCAGAGTCTTACGATATCATTGACCATGGGACTAAGACTGCTGATTCTGTGGACTATCCAGACTTTGCTAAACCTGTTTGCCATTCGGTTATTGAGGAAGAAGCTATCTGTGGAATCCTCCTCTGCGGCACAGCTAATGGTGTCTGTATGACCGCTAACAAATTTCCAGATATCAGAGCAGGCATTGCTTGGACGGAGGAGATCGGAGCCATCATCAAGCAACATAATAACGCTAATGTGCTGTGTATACCCGCTAGATATACGGCCATAGAACAAGCAAAATCAATTGTAAATACATACTTAAATACACCTTTTGAAGGTGGAAGACATGAAAGACGTATTAATAAAATCTGCATTTAGTAGAATCCTAGCATTCACAATTTGCATCTCTTGGACTGTAACAACTGCTCAAGCTCAATTCATCAGTGGAGTCTCCAAGCCTGGGCCAGAGACTATAAAGATCACTGATGTAAATCTACCAGAGGTCAAGTATGCCAATATGATCACGGCAGAAGATCTCTACGAGCATCTCTCAACTATTGCATCTGATGAAATGGAAGGAAGAGAGACTGGATATCCAGGCAACGATATGGCTAAGGACTATCTCGTGGATCAGTTTACTTCTATAGGACTTACTCAACCAGATGGTGGAGATGGATATCTCCAAAAAATCGCATTTACCAAGAGTAAGTGGGAAGAAAACACAATGAAAGTCAATGGTAAGGAATTCAAGCATCTAAGAGATTACATGACATTCCCTACCACTAACACAGATACGGAAATCAATACAGATGATGTCATGTTTCTCGGTTATGGAATCGATGACCCTGCATACTCTGACTATGCTGGTCAGAATGTTTCTGGTAAGGTCATTATGATCTATAATGGTGAACCAATGACTGCAGATAGTGTATCATACATAACTGGAACTAAGGAGCTATCTCCATGGTCTGGAGAACTGGGTATAAAGCTAGAATTAGCTAAGCAAAAAGGTGTAAAGATGGTGCTTATCGTAGAAGAAGGTCTTAAGGATTTTCTCTTTAAGAATAGAAAGTACTTAGTCGGAGCTAAATTGGACTTAGGAGACTTTACTCAACCAGGACCTTGGGCTAATCATACGTATATCTCAAGTACAATAGCTAAAGAAATCATCGGTAAAAAGACTAAGAAGTTTGTGAGACTGAGAAAGCGGATTACTAGAAAGGGTAAGTCTAAAGCTGCAGACTTTAGGAATACCTTCCAGATGACAATGAAAAAAGACGCAACACTTATCTCCGGAAGTAATGTGATGGGATTGGTCGTCGGTAGTGAAAAGCCAGATGAAATCATTGTGGTGTCAGCACACTATGATCATATCGGTCGTAAGGGTGATGAGATATTTAATGGCGCCGATGATAATGGATCTGGAACAAGTACAGTCTTAGAACTAGCTCAGTCATTTGCTCAAGCGGCCAGAGAAGGTAATGGGCCAAAGCGATCAATACTCTTTATGCTAGTAACTGGTGAAGAGAAGGGTCTGTTAGGATCAGAGTACTATGCTGAGAATCCACTCTACCCTCTTGCCAATACAGTTGCAGATGTCAATATAGATATGGTAGGTAGAGTCGATAAGAAATATACCGATAACCCCAATTACATCTATGTCATTGGGTCAGATAGGTTATCAATGGATCTACACGATATCAATGAGCAAGTCAATAACGATTATACGCAATTGACACTCGACTACAAATACAATGATGAGAAAGATCCTAATAGATACTATTTCCGATCAGATCACTACAACTTTGCTAGTAGAGGGATTCCTGCAATATTTTTCTTTAATGGAACACATGAGGATTATCATCAACCAGGAGATACTGTGGATAAAATCAACTTTGAAAAGATGACCCAGATAGGCAGACATGTATTCCACTTAACTTGGGAATTAGCTAATCGAGAAGATCGTATCAGACTCAATTAAACTTAATGTTTTGTTATAGACTGTAACTATTTGTAAGTAATGCAGTCAAAAATGTAAATCTTAGTAGTATGAATAAGTTAGTTAGGTTCTTATTAATGTTTGGTCCGATGATATTTAGACAGTATCAGAAGTATCAAAATAAGAAGCAGAGAGAAGAGATGTCAAGATCAAGACTTCCGCAACAAGGTGGATCAACCGGTCGAACTAGACAGCAACAATATGGTAACGAGCCACAAGATGGTCGCTACTACAAGAGTCCCAATTCTCCGCAACCAACTAGAAAGAGAGCTCCGGAACCGAAAAAAGCTGCACCAATCTCAGAAGATGAAAAGAACTTCAAAATGAAGGAGGAGGAATTTATGCTTGACCCACAAACAGAGTCAGAGTACCAAAAAGAAATGCAAGATATCGCCGATATCGAACGACCATCGAATACCTCTATAGCAAACGATTATGAATCACCGGTAGATTCTAATCCCTCCATCGATAGACATGATCCAATTGAAAGAGCAGATGAAGATTCTGGATTTAGCATCAGAGACCTGTTTATCAAGCCAGAAGATGATGAAGACAAAGACGCATAAATCTTATAAAATAGACTTCTAATCTGATACCGTAAATCTAAACCCAACCCCGTGGACATTATCAATCTTGATGCGAGGGTCTTTCTTAAGATATTTGCGAAGGCGGCTGATAAAGACATCCATACTACGTCCCATAAAATAGTCATTTTCGCCCCATACTTGTTCTAATATCTCCTGACGCTTAAGGATGTTTCCCTTACTCTTGATAAAGCACATAAGTAAGTCGCATTCCTTCTTTGTCAATGACTTATCAGTGCCATCTCTATGTATCAACTTTAGATTGTTAGACTCGATCGTATAGTCACCTATCACATAATCTGCCTGATTAGAATTACCTGTCAGATCTTTACGCCGAAGAAATATTTGAATTTTCAAAATCAGTTCTTCAATACTGAAAGGCTTAGTGATATAGTCATCTGCACCGATCTTCAACCCATGAATCTTATCTTCCTTGAGCGACTTAGCAGTGAGAAATAGTATAGGTATGGATTGATTACGTTTACGGATTTCACCTGCAAGGGTATAACCATCCATCGCTGGCAACATCACATCAAGAACACAAAGATCAGGACTAGATTCGGTGAAAAGCTTCAGTCCAGACTCTCCATCATCAGCATGAACAACATTGTACCCATGCATCTCAAGATTATCCTTGGTGACATAGCTTAATACCTCATCGTCCTCTACATATAGAATTGTTGCAGTCTGTTCCATCTATTGTCTAAGGTAAGGCATATCGCTATCAACTAGGCGATTATGCAATAGATTGACATATTATTTGAATTTTATTTACAATTGATGAAAGAACGTGTGCTTACACTTTGATCGGTACATATTGCTACGTCTCTCTCAACTTCGCGACTTGAATCAATGACTTACAACTGGAGAATTGTTACCAAAGCTCGGAAGAAAATTCTCCAATGTATATCTGAGGTAATCTGTATCTAAGTGGGTGTACAACTCAGTTGTGAGTATAGATTCGTGACCCAGCATCTGCTGTACAGCTCTGAGGTCGGCACCACCTTCTACAAGATGTGTAGCAAAAGAATGGCGGAAGGTGTGCGGACTAATGTTCTTGTCTATGCCAGCATCCCTTGCAAGTTGCTTTACAATATTGAAGACCATCACTCTGCTGATAGACTTGCCCCTTCGATTTAGAAAGACAAAGTCAGAATAGCCTTCTTTGATGTCGAGTTGCTTGCGATCATTATCTGTGTATTGTCGCACGACCTTTATTGAATAATCGGCAATTGGTACAACACGTTCTTTGTTATTCTTACCGATAACTTGAACATAACCAAGTTCGTCATAGAAATTGGATAGCTTGAGATTAACAAGTTCAGTTACCCTAAGTCCGCAGGCGTAGAGTACTTCTATAATCGCTTTATTTCGATGTCCTTGAGGTTGAGATAAATCTATTGTTGCGATCATCGCATCTATCTCCTCTTGATGCAAGACGATAGGCAACTTCTTAGCTAACTTTGGACCTTCGATGAGTTCGAGTGGACTTTTAGTTACAGCGTTTTCAAGTATGAGGTACTTATAAAAGGCTTTAAGACCTGACAATATTCTTGCCTGCGATCTAGCACCAATTCCTACTTCATGTAAAAATCCCAAGAACTGATCTGCTTCCTTCTTAGTTAAGGAATCTGGACGAGACTCAGTACTAGCAGATACATAGCTTGCCAACTTCTCCACATCAGCAATATACGCCTTGATCGAATTCTTTGACATCGATCGCTCTAGCATCAGATATGCTTCAAATCCCTTAATAGCAGACTTCCAATCCAATATATTATAAATTTATTTAATATGTAAAGTTATGATTTTATGTGGTCTTTTGCAAATAGCTATAGTGGTAATGTCGTTTTGAATCGATATATTTGCCCTACAACCCTTAATACTATGATATCCAAATATTCAATACTTGCAGCAATATTGCTAATTGTGCTATCATGTACGAGGGATTCGACGCCTCTTCCTGATACCTCAGATTGTATGACAGAGAATATCACATATTCGGAGCACATTGAGAGCATTCTAAGTGCATCTTGCGCATTGTCAGGTTGTCATCTGAGCGGAGATAACTCACCTAGACTAGATGGCTTTGTAAGAGCACAAAATGCAGCCGACACACCTAGTTTCATTGGATCAATTAGACATGAGGGTGGATTCACAGCAATGCCGTTTCCTGCAGGCACTGCGAGACTAGAATTATGCGATATCTTAACGATAGAAGCTTGGATCGCAGCTGGCTCACCTCAATAATAATCTGACTAATTTATCATATCCAACCTACATCCTGACGCCATTGGTCATATTCTGTTTTTCTTTGGATGTAATCCACAGGATAAGATTCATTCTCTTCAATTAAACGTTGTTGTATAATTTCAATTTGGGCTTCTAGCGTATTGAGTCCAATCGCCAATCGTCTCTCATTGACTTTATCTAGATCATCATATGGCTTGGGACTCATATTACCATTTTCGTCCCAGTCAAATTGAGTCCCATACTGCTGTGGCAAATCTTGGAAGCTGGCTATTCGATCACTTAGATAAGCGGCTTGCATTGGTTTCGCATGACCATCTCTGACTGCTGACTCCAGAAGACCAAGACACCTCTTCATAAATCGTGGTAGACTGATAGCATGCTGGATTATCAGCCAAGCTGCAGCACTACCTTCGTCACCAACCTTATCAATTGATGGATAGCCTATCTCTTCAATGATCTCATCTAATCGCTTCGCATTAGTCTCGTGCATCTCCTGCATCTCCGAGTGATAACCATTGTGAAGGCTACCTTCCTTAATCAGCCGATCTCGCAGGGTAAGATCTGCTGCACGCATCTTGATGATCTGTTGTGAAATTATTGGATATACCACAGAGGATATGATTATATATAAAACTTCTACTTCTTAGGTCGTCGCTTCTTTGGCTTCTTATACTTCTCTTTGAGTTTCTCAGCTCTGGTCTGATGGCGATTTTCCTTTTTATTCTTTTCTTTCTTTTCGTGGAACGCAGGACCAGAAGGGACGAATCGCTTTGTCTTATGATTATTGAACGGAACAAATTCGATAGGTTTCTCTAGATCAATCAACTCGTCTGAAAGCTCTACTTCTTCAGGATGTGGATTTACCTCAAGTGACTTACCCATTAGACTCTCGATAGACTGCAGATATTCTTGTTCTTCTTCTGTGACAAATGCTAAAGAAACACCTCGCTGCTCTGCCCTACCCGTTCTACCTATTCTGTGAATGTACTTCTCAGGTGTATCAGTCAAGTCAAAGTTGATGACGTGTGTCACTTGAGACACATCTAGTCCTCTTGCAATCAAATCTGTAGCAACTATGCATCTATAAGATCCAGATTGAAATAGCTCAACTGTTTGAAATCGATTATTCTGAGACTTAGATGAATGTATCACACCGATAGTCTCTTCAAAGATTGGGTAGAGACGATCATAAAGGACATCTGCCATCTTCTTAGTTGACACAAAGACTAGTACCTTCTTCATCATCTCATCACTCTTAAGTAAGTGGATAAGTAGATTGGTCTTACTATTGAAGTTGGGTATGTGATATACCGACTGATCAATAATCTCTAAGGGAGCACCAGATGGAGCTACTTCTATCTTTTCATAGAATTCTGTGTATTCTTTAATGACGGTCTCTACCTCTGGAATCATCGTTGCACTAAACATTAAGTTTTGTCGCTTAGCTGGCAAGAATTCTCTGATGCTTTGAAGTTGTACTCTGAAACCCAAGTTGAGCATCTCATCTACTTCATCGATAATAAGTCGCTTAATATCCTTGGCCTTAAGTACTCCATCTAGAAGTAAGTCATTCAGCCGACCAGGAGTACCTACAACAAGATCACAACCAAGTGATATTGTATGCTTATGCGTCTTGATATTCGTCCCACCATAGACACCGACAGTTGTAAATGTCATATAAGTTGTGAGCTTCTCAACCTCTTCGACAATCTGAGCGACAAGCTCTCTAGTAGGTACGATGATAAGTATCTGTGGATATATGTTCTTAGAAAACTTCCACAATCTAAGTGCTGGAAGTAAAAAGGCGAAGGTCTTACCTGTTCCAGTTTGGGCTATACCAACTACATCATTACCCGCCATGATTTTAGAAAAAGTTTTTTCTTGAATCGTGGTTGGATGTGTGATACCTAGATCATTTATCGCATTATCTAGCGACTTACCAAGATTGAGATCTGCAAACGTCATGGTGCAAAGGTACACTCTCTATTGATAGTACGATAACCACAGAAAAATCAATAACATTCTTCAACCAATATCTGAACACAAAATTCTAACCTTTATGAATAGAGATTAAAACTCATAACCAATGCTAGCTCCAAGTCTCAAAGCCGAAAGTTTATGCTGGTACAACTCTTCGTTTGCAGAAAGCTGTGAGGATATATTATACCTTACATTTAGCGAGGCTCGCCAATTTTCAGACAATGGATAAGTGATACCTGCCTGTCCAAACCCACCAAACGTGCCTGATGCTCTCAGTGGAAAGGCATCTGGTCGTTCTATTAACCTAAGTTGCGTATCTAAGACTCTACCCGAAGAAGTCATTGACAACATATAAGATAATCCACCTCCTATCTCTAGTAATACATTCTTAAGAGGAATAACTCGATCGACAGAAAGAAGCAGATTCGCTGTTTGATACTTCTGATGCAGAGTATAATCGGTACGTGTTGCAAGCAGTCTACTGAATTCATCTCCAGATACAATACTTGTATCTCTAACTTCCCTTCTATACTTTTGCCAGTCTTGTCTAAGTTCTGCACCAAGTCCAATTCTATATCGCTTGAGTATCCGCTTTTTAATTCCTATTTCGATTGCTTTAGATTCATTGTTCTGCAGGAAGTCTTCAATTAGGACTTTATCATTTACCAGATCTGTAGTTGTATTCACAGAATGCATACTCAACCCATATGAGATATTTGCATAAGCGAGTAGTCCTTTACTTGACTTGACATCTATCAGGTTATCATCAGCGATGGCAATGTCGTTAGTACGGGCTAATAAAACATTTGCGGTAAGCTTATCAAATGGCGTGATAAAATCTTGCTGCGACTGAAGTCCTTCTGAGTCAAGCTGAGACTTTGTCGTAGCAAGCGCTTCTGATTGCTCAGTTGGATTAGGACTCAATGTTGAGTTTACAGTAGATTGCGTATTATCATACCCTGTAGCATTTAGTGGCTGGCTACTTGGTATTAATAAAGTAAGTCTTGATTGACTATCGTCGATATTTACTTTAGTTTGATTTTGACTGTTGGCAACTGTGTGGTAGTTGATACTTGGCTTACTTTCAATTTGGTCTAAGATTTTTGTCGGTAGATCTGGTTGTGGAGTATCTATTTGTCCTACAATAAATGATTGGCGTTTACTGTTGTCTGTATTCGTATTTGAAGGTTTATCTGTTGGTAAGTTTAATTCTAATTGATGATCAGCATTAGCCTCCGACTTTTGTTGTATTATTGGATGAGCTCCAAGAGCATTTGCATTTTTGTTCAGCCCAGGTTTAGACCAAAAAAAGATTATCACTCCTACCATCAAAATAAATCCAATACCTCCCAATATCCAAAGTCGCTTCCTTGGACTATTATCAACAGCTGGAAATGTCCGATCAGAACTGATCTTACCCCATAGTGCTTCATGATCTATAGGAGCCTTTCTAGGTTGTGGATTCTGATTATACTTAGTCTCTCTCATCGTCTTATTGGATTGGTGTTATGCGATAGGATTTCTTCTTGTAACATTTTTTTGGCTCTAGTCAGATATGATCTTGATGTGGATGCACCTACTCCTAACATCTCAGCAATCTCGTTATGATCATAGCCATCGATTTCATATAGGGTAAAGATTACTCTATACTTATCTGGAATCGCATTGACCCTAGTCATCAGATCTTCTAACTCAAGCTGAGTAAGTAGTGGATCCACATCTGCAGATGCCCAATTAGTGACATCTTCAAGTGGCATCAGATTGACATTGTTCTTTCTTAAATGATTGAGGCTTGCTCTGATAGCGATAGTTGTAATCCAAGTTGTAAACTTCCCTTTGCTAGCATCAAAGCTTTCAATATTATTGAATACTTTAAGAAAGACATCTTGCAACAGATTCTGAATGTGATAATCATCTTTGACATATCGCTTGATCACATAGTACAGCCTGTCTACGTAGCGATCATAGATTGCTCGCATAGCAGTCTCCTCTTTACGAAGACAGGCTGAGATGATATGTTGAAGTGATTGATCCACAGATGTTCGTTAAGTTACAATTTATTATTCTACGATAAATATATTG
>CALISO010000093.1 GCA_938041445.1 uncultured Saprospiraceae bacterium | reverse complement strand
GATGTCAGCAATTCTCTGATCCAACTACCAAAAGGAAAACTTGCTGTAATCAAAGGTCTTGACGACTACTTTGTCATTGATGATGGTGATGTGCTTCTAATCTACCCCAAATCTGACGAACAAGAAATCAAACAAGTCCGTAAATCGATAAGTGACGAGACATATCTCTAAGCCTAACCCACATATCATCATCGTTGCAAATACTGCTTGGAATATTTATAATTTCAGGAGGAACGTTGTCGAAAAATTTGTCAATGAATTATGGAAGGTCACATTACTCATACCTTCTGACCCTTATGCTGCTCACTTGCGTAAGTATAAAAATGTAGACATTGTCATACTAAAGCAATTGAATAGAGAGTCTACGACTCTGATGAGCAATGTCAATTTATATAAAGAATTGAAGGCTCACTATGCCAAACTTAAGCCTGATATTATTCTACACTATACACACAAGCCAAATATATTCGGAAGTATGGCGGCGGGTAAACTTGGCATCCCCAACATCTCCACAATCACCGGGCTTGGTTATGCTTTCTTACATAAAGGCCTACTTAAGCAAATAACTACTTGGCTTTATCGTAGAGCTGCTCATCGAACTACCCAATTTATCTTTGAAAATGAAGATGATTTAGCGCTTTTTCAATCATCCATAATAGGAAAGAAAAAAGGTGTAAGCGTCAAAGGATGTGGTGTCGATACTGAATACTATCAGACTCGTTTACCATTAAGCCAAGATTCGGTAACCACCTTCACGTTTATAGGTCGACTACTCACAGATAAAGGTGTCATCGAATACCTCAAGGCTGCAAAAATAGTCCATAGTATGTGGGGACCAAAGGTACAGTTTCAGATCATCGGACAGATTGATCAGTCTAATCCTGCAGCAATCACCACTCAAGAATTATCGCAATTAATCGAAGAAGGTAATGTAGAATACCTTGGTTTTCAATCTGACATAAGACCTCATATAGAGGCCTCACAATGTATTGTATTGCCATCCTATCGCGAAGGGATGCCTAGGACGATGATGGAAGCTCTTTCAATGTCTCGGCCAGTCATCACAACCAAAGTTGCAGGTTGCAGGGAAATAGTTGTAGATAATAAGAATGGATATCTGGTAGAAGCACGATCTGCTAGTAGCATTGTCGACGCGGTTAACCAATATCTACATCTTAATTATGAAGCTCGTGTCAAAATGGGTCAGGCCGGTAGGCAATTAGCCCTTGAAGTATTTGATGACCAGAAGATTGCGGATGAGATTTTTAGGATTGTAAGTGGGAGTTTGGGTTAAGCATTTGAGCTTCAATTTTGCTATCCTTGGCTATAACTTCTTCATAACTGATTATTTACATTGCACGTGTTGACTAATTGTCAATAAACACGTATTTTAGTTGTAAATAGGCTTAAAATGAATACTAAACTCACATTGACGATTGAAAAAGATGTCATTAAAGAAGCAAAATACTATGCGAAAGAAAAAGGTCAAAGTTTGTCGGATTTAGTAGAAAACTACTTCAAACTTCTTATTAAGGATAGACTTGAGGTCAAACCTAATCAATTGTCACCCCGAGTGAAAAGACTTCGAGGAATTCTTAATGTTGATAAAGACTTCGACTACAAACAAGTATTGACAGAAGAATTAAGTAAAAAGTATGGTGTCTAAGATATTTGTTGATTCTGATGTAATCATTGACTTTTTTACAGACAGAGAACCGTTCGCAAATCCTGCAAGCAAGATATTTGAACTCAATGAAGTGGGTGTTATACAAATATATATTTCAGCTGTTAGCTTGAACAACATCTATTACATCGTTAGAAAATTTCTTGGCCATAAAAACACAATCAAAATTATCGAAGAATTAGTTGAAATAACAGAAATAATAGGTACAACAAAAAAGGAAATTGTACAAGCTTTGAAAAATGACTTTAGGGATTATGAAGATTCTGTACAGTACTCATCTGCCCTAAATGTGGAAGGTCTGGACGCAATAATCACCAGAAACACTAAAGATTATACAAAAGCTAAATTACCAATCTTTACTTCAGAAGCTTATATCAAAACTATCGATATTGATCGATAATAGTAGTTGAAAATATACCATGTCAATTATCACAATGGTGACAACTAGCCATATGCCTCCTTTAAACCTTTCTAAAATCCTCCTTATTGCACTTGGAAGTCGCGGTGATATAGAACCCTTCCTCGCGATTGGTCAATTGCTAAAGCGTCGAGGGTATCAGAATGTAGCTTGTGTCATACCAGAGCAATTTAAGAAGTTAGCTGTAGATGAGGAAGGTATGGGTTTCTATAGCCTTGGCACAGAGTTTTTAGAGATGTTGGACACTTCTGATGGTCGAGATATTATTGGTGCTGACTTAGGAAGGATTGCAAAACTAAAACTGTATTACACACTCTACAAGAAATCAAAAGTCGTACATGACAAGCATATGGCAATCCAAGCTAAAGCCATTGCCAATTTCAATCCAGACTTAATTATCTATCACGTCAAATCAATTTACCCAAGTGGATGGGAAGTGAATAATCCAGGTCAGACAATTATGCTAAGTCCTGTCCCCTGTATCGTTAAAGTTACATCTTCATATCCGACATTAGGTTTCAATTTTTCATTGGGCCAATGGTTCAACCGCTTAACTTATAGTCTAACGAATAGTGTTATTAGAAAGACGATAAAATCATACTTTAAACGTCTACCTCAGCCAATCAATCTGAACTCAAAAGAGATCAAAGTTGCTTATCATAGGACTCCGATGTTGTTTGGTATTGACAAAGAGATTTTTCCACGAGATTCGTCTTGGACAGAAGACACCCATCTTGTTGGCTATCTCGAACGAGATAAATCTCACAATTATCAACCGCCGGAACCTCTTGTTACATTTTTGCAACGACATGAGAAGGTCCTGCTCCTCACCTTTGGTTCGATGATCAATCCTTCTCCAGAGTCCAAGACTAGAATCTTACTTGATATCTTGAAGAAGCACAAAATCGCAGCTGTCATCAATACTGCGGCAGGTGGGTTAGTTGAGATAGAAGATGCAGATTCTGAGCTATTTTACTTTGTCAGGTCGATACCTTACGATTGGTTGTTGCCTCAGATCTATGGAGTGATTCACCACGGAGGAAGTGGGACAACTCACCTATGTGCTAAGTATGGTTGCACCGCGATGATCATCCCTCATATCATTGATCAACATCTATGGAACAATCTCAATGTCAGCCGTGGTCTTGGGCCAAAAGGTATACCTATAAGTAAGCTATCACCAAAAATAGAAGAACAAGTCATTGACCTTTATTCTAATCCTAAATATGCCGAAGCGGCTTTAACAATTTCTGGACGGATACATCAGGATGCGAATCCTCAAAGGGTTGTAACTTTGATTGAGAATCATCTGAAACGGTCGTTAATCTTATGAGGCAACGAGCAGCACTACTTATCCATTACTATTTTCCACCCATCCACTCGATCGGGTGTCGGAGGAATTATGGATTTGCACAAGAGTGGTTGAAGGCCTTTGATGTTGTCAAGATTATGACTACAACTAACAATGGAATCTTGCCTAAGGACGATGCATTATCTATCGCTAGCTTACCGATTGTATCATTAAAAACTGATGATTATCGAACCAAGTCTCTTCGCTATAGCAAGAAGCAAAAGATTCACTACACGGCCTCTGCTAAGGAAAATATTATCAGTAAAGTATTAGTCAAGGCAATTCATACATATCCTCTTAATGTGTGGGTGGGTGAAGGCGGTAGTAAGTACATCAAGGATGGAATCAAGGAGGGCACCGCTTTTTTACGCAAGTATCCTGAGGCAACAATCTACTCATCATTTCGTCCTTATGCTGATCATGCAATTGCGGCACACCTCAAGTCTGTATTTCCTAAATGTCGATGGATAGCTGATTTTAGAGATGCGGATATCGATCCACTTTATCGCCTTTATCTCAATCGTTGGTGGCAAGCTCGCTTCAATCGAAAGATATTAAAGACTGCAGATAAGGTAATCACAGTGTCAGATGGTGTCACAGATCTGATGTCTAAGTACCATCATAATGTCCTCACTGTACCCAACGGTGTCAAACTAAGACAAGCAAAACCTCACTACGATCCATTCACAATTTCCTACACGGGGTCTCTCTATGGGAATCATCGGGACCCTTCTTTCCTGTTCAAGGCTGTCCAAGAGTTAATCTCTGATGGGAGTATAAAAGAGGAAAATCTTCAACTTATCTATGCTGGTAAAGATGGTCAACAGTTCATACAATACGGGATTGAGTATGCTGTAGATCACCTAATCGACAATAAGAATATGCTAGGACTGAAGGAATCTCAAACTATCCAGTCTAAGTCGCATATCAATCTACTGCTTACCTCATCAACTAAAGAATATCAAGGTATACTAACAGGCAAACTCTACGAATATATGGGAGCCCAAAACCCAATCTTAGCAATCGTTAAGGGTGAGGGTGATCAAGAAGTGGATGCGTTCTTTGACAAATATCAACTTGGATATATTCATTATACAGAGAATGGCAAATTACAGAAACTGAAGGATTGGATACTGAATCTCTATCATCGTGGACGGGCAGAAGTGCCTTTAAAACTCGAAAGTGAAGAGATAAAAAAGTCCCTATCTTGGAAGTCTCAATTCGAACGATTGATCTCATAACGCTGTGCAATATCAAATCACACATATCATCGGTAATCGACCTCACTATATGAAGTTGGCACCCGTGTATTCAGCTTTTGCACAATGTAAAACTGCAAAGATTACGCAATCAATAATCAATACTGGGCAGCACTATGATAGTGAAATGTCAACTGACTTCATTAAAGAACTCGACCTTTCTATACCTGACTACAATCTCAATGTCCACACTAAGACTCAAGCGGAATTTGTAGGCAAGTCAATGGTTGAGATTGACAAAGTCATTACAAGACTTCATAGCGATCTCATAATCGTCTATGGTGATACCAATAGTACTCTAGCGGGAGCGATGGTCGCAGCCAAATCCAATATCCCACTTGCACATGTGGAAGCAGGGTTGAGAGAATTTGATCTAACTATACCAGAAGAGACAAATAAACGAGCTATTGATGCCATAAGTAATCTGCTCTTTGCGCCTTCACAAGTAGCCGCCGACCAACTAGAATCTGAGCAGGTGCCTGGGGACATTCATTTTGTTGGAGATGTCACATTTGATCTAATCAAGCACTTAGAATCTACAATAGATAACACTTATCCGGAGATCAAGAGCAAATATAATCTTGAAGACAATTATATCTTGGCCACTTGTCATCGAGCGATTAACACTGATCATCCAGAAAAACTGGAAGCAATCCTTTCTGCTTTAAATACCTGTGGTCGTCAAGTCATCTTTCCTATACATCCCAGGACTGCAAAGGCGATCACTAGCAATGGGTTATCTGATTATCTCAATTCTGATCGCATCATCACTCTTGGACCACTTCCATATCTAGAGACCCAAGCATTGCTGAAGAACTGTAATCAGGTTGTCACTGACTCAGGTGGATTAATAAAAGAAGCATACTTTCATAAAGTACCTGCTATCATAATCGACACACAGACTGAATGGGTGGAGACTGTTGAGTCAGGATTACATATTATCACAGGACCAGATTCAAATAAAATAGTGACGGCAACAAAAAATCACCACCCTATAGCCAATAGTCAACAATACTATGGAGAGGGGAACGCAAGTCATCTGATTATGAAATACTGCTTGAGCTATCTAAATAAAAAATTGACGAATTAAAAGGTAACCAAGCACCTGTTAATATTGTTTTAGGTAGCATCAATCCGTTACTCAATAGGACTCTGAATGCACAACTAATTTTAAGATTCTAAACTAGAATTTTTCCTGATCTCATTCTTTTTACTAAACATAGGTGCGGTCGATTACATCGTCATACTTAGATTATGTATTGAAGCTTACATTTCTATAAATATTCTATTAATATGAAATGCTAAATGACATGATCCGAACTTCAAGGTAAAATTCCGCGTTATAACGATTACTTGAGATAGATGATTGGCTACATTGGAATTCAATTAATCGACTATGAACAAAAAATAGAATGTCTATGAAATCACTTTGGTATTTATCACTTCTTGTTCTTTCTATTGTGATAGTAAGTTGTAATGATGACGGACTAGATTATGACAATGTCAATCCTGAATTACAACCCTATATTGATCGATTTGTCGAAGAAGCAGCTCTGAGAGATATAGTCGTAGATATTGACGATGAACTATTCGAAGCGCATATCGGTACAATACTAGAATCAGGGATCTTAGGTCAATGTCGACTCACTCCAGATGGAGAGCAACAGATTGTTATACACAGTCCATATTGGAATGAAATAGATGATATCGACAAGGAGTATGTTGTATTTCATGAACTAGGTCACTGCCTTATTGGTCGAGGTCATACTAACGAGACAGACATTGATGGTAACTGTGCAAGCATAATGCAGACTGGTGAAGGTGCTTGTAATAAGTTCTATACATTATCTAATCGGGAAGAACTCATTGATGAACTATTCGAGTAGAGGACTACTCAAAATCAACTTCATCAAACTTAGGCAAGTCAACGAAATACATTGTCACCATCGCTAGACATATCCCTATGTGTGTCACCGTACCTCCAATAGAAATCGCATCTGCTTTGTAAAAACCATAGCAGCAAAACCCGATGAGCAAGTGGAAACCCATAATGATCAAAAATATCCGCTTATTGAATCCATTATGCTCCCAGCTCCTGGCAATCTCCAGACTGACCAATCCAAATATGACTGCCATAATGCCGTAAATCTTGGTCATAAATAGTGCCGATTGATCGATATCACTGAGCAGAATATATTGAGGTGCTATATAAAACACAATTCCACCAATCACTTCAAGTAAAGCGTGGATGTATAGGATGGTCTTCATAGAGTTATGATTTTGGTTTTCGTTTTTTACTCGCCTTGGCAAGTGGATTAAATGCAACTCCAAGTTCTAGCCAATACTCAAGATCTTCATCCAGATCAACTCCATCAGGTGTGACGAATATATACCCTCGCATCGGTCTACCAGTAAAGTCCATCGGTAATGTATGTTCGTGATCGATAGCAGTCTTGTACGCCTCTTCCCCAATTCTCAGCATTAATAATGAATCCCCATACTTCTTATCGATATGGATACCACATAACATCTTATCATCTAAGAAAAAAATGCAACCACCCATCATTTTCCGCTCAGTCACTGGATGGTGATTGTCTTTGAAAATCCTCCGGATTCGATCAGCTAAAAATTCATCGTATGCCATATTGATAAATTAGTATGTTAAGCAGGTATTTGATTAGATCCAGACCTGTCCTTCTTCACATCTCCATTCAATCGCCAATCAAAGTAAGTAATCACAGCACTGATCATATAGAAAATATATTTGACGACATTCGCAAAATTCATTTGGATAGTATTCTTAACTAGTTGTAAAATATTATATCCCATCCAATTGAACCAGGTCTCTCGATACTTGAAGGCATTGCTGATATTTCCAGCCAAGGATAGACCAAAAATCAGTGCAACACTATTCCTAAATACTACTCCTTCCCTACCTCCAAACAAATAAAATCCTAAGTGGACTAACATAAACGCCAGTAGAAGAGCTCCAGATAATATGATATAATACTGTGTATCAATTTTTCTAATCTTGATACCTGTCGACCACTTGTATGTTGCAAATGAGGCAACCAAAAATGTAATCGGATAAGTAATAATCGCAGAGTGGTTACCAAAAAGATAATCAAGAGTCCCTGAAGTAACCGCAATGATTATCCCAAAAATATTGCCGAGATTGTTTTGCTTGGCAGTGAACCTCCCCGATAAGACGGAAAGAACCGCAGCTCCCATAGAAAAGTAACCAAGTGGAAATCCACCTTGACTAATCAACTCACTGAACTGGTCTCCAGTATTGAAGAAGATTTCTCCTTGCTTATAAATTGTCTCTTGGAAGTTACGCCAATAGCATATTCCAAGGATCAACACTACTCCAAAGATGTCCATATACTTAGAGTGGACGTAAGTGTGTAACCAATATTTAATGTCATCGATCACAGAGAAAGACGTTTGATCATAGTGATGAGTTCTTCTTGACTGTAATCAAATATATAATCTACAATCGAAAGTTGGGCTCGATCAACACCAACTTCTTTGGTCAATATCTCTAAACTATCAATATAGTCTAATTGGATTCCTTCCTGAGCATATTCCTCAGCCGTCTGGTAGGCCTTACCCCCTATCCCAGAGAGATATCTTGTGCCTCCAACTTCCTCTATGATGTCGATGTGTTTCTCACTTGTTGATTTTCCTGTCATCACCAATTCAGAACTGAGATAGCACTTGCATTCTATATCCAGATACTTGCAAAGTTGCAGTATGACATGTTGGTTGAAGCTAGATAAGTGTTGCTCACCATACTCAAGGTATATGGATTCAAACCAAGGATAGACTTGATCAAAGTATGGCGACAGAGAATACGATTGATTGATCTGAGTCAAATGCCCTGACTTCCAATCGATCTTATCAGAATCCAGAACATCTTTTATCAATGTGTTTTGTGAGGCAGCCTTTAGAGAAACAGATAATCGCTTAGGCTCTTCCCCTTTGGGGTTGCGAATAAATGCCCGACGAGTATAACCGGTAGTATTGAGAGTCACTGCATCGTGAAAGATAAAGATATCACTACTCCCCATTTTAAGAAAGTAACCCATCCATGGGAGGTAATTAGGTTGGTGGATTGCAACAGTTGTCATTTGGTAAGTTTATGCTTGTGTTTTGCTTTTTCTTTTGTAGTGATCTTGGACTATTTGATTTACAAATAACTTGGACTCTACATGTTCAAACATGATCGGATGGTCTAAGTCGCCAAATAACTGAAATCCTCCACCCAGTAGAATTGGAATTGTCGTGATTCT
Source organism: uncultured Saprospiraceae bacterium (assembly GCA_938041445.1). GTDB lineage: Bacteria > Bacteroidota > Bacteroidia > Chitinophagales > Saprospiraceae > JAHDHH01. Next base: position 8,001 of record CALISO010000093.1, on the reverse strand, counting down.
CATTTCATCTATCAAATCTTCTCTGAGGAAGTTCTGAATTGTAGAACCTCCATCAATGTACAGGTTATGATATCCTTGTTGATGTACCTGGCTCAATACTTGTTTTAGACTTCCGTTGATCAACGTTACGTCATCCTTGAGTTCTGATGGTACACTCTGTAGCGAATTACTAAGTACAAATACATGCTTCTGATATGGCCAATCAACATCAAATCCACAGACCGTTTCAAAAGTGACTCGTCCCATAATAATCGCATCTACCTCATCCATTAATTGAAGATATCCCATATCGTCATCGTCAGGATTGGGTATTGAATGTAGCCAATCTAATTCGCCATTCTTCCCGGCAATAAATCCGTCTAAGCTTTTTGCAATGAATACAATGTTTTTCAAATCAGTTGACTTTCGTTCAGCTTGCTTCAATCAAAAAATCCACCTGATGACCTCAAATGTCTCTGCATACTCTACTCCGATCTGCACTCCACGAGTATGTGCTAATGATTCAATGAAGCGACCATTCATATAATCTCTGCCTTCTTGAGTCTTATACTCTTGCAGGGCTTCAATCTTCTTATCAATGTGTCGTTTTTCAAGTTTTATGAAGCAATCGGTATTGAAGGTGAGATTGTTCCATATCAACTCATAACCAAGAATGGTACTATGTTTGAATGCTCGGATTCCTTCCTGCGTCACTGTAATATGATCCTGGTGAATGTCCTTAGAAGACGGAAGAAAAATGAGGTCGGGACTATGAGATTTCTTAAGGTCTACAAGTTGTTGCAAGATCTCTTGTCTTACATAATTCAGCTTGCGGACTTCGTACTTGTAGACGATGAGTTGATCGTTGGATATGCCTAGCTTACTGGTGGCATGCTTGACTTCTATTTCTAGCTGGTTACGAGGAAACTCCGGGGGTACTGACTTGTCCGCTGTAGAGAATGCGATATAGTAGACCTTGCCACCATCCTCCAATATTCGACTGATGGTACCACCACAACCTAACTCACCATCATCTGTGTGAGGCGCTAAGACAAATACCGTTTTATCCTTGAATGAGATCAATTTATACTAGATTTTAATCTTAATTTATTAATGCTAATGTAATCCGAATTCCACTAACATTGAGATGATACGATGCCGCACCGATTATTATTTCAGCATTATCACTAAATTACGACGATGAATGGATTAAATGGCACCAATTCGATAAAGACAGGCTATACTGTGGGACTCATATTCACAGTGTTACTTGGCATTGGCTCTATCGTTTTCTACCGAGAAAGGATGCTATTCATCGATCCTGCGTTTATCACATTTGAGATCATCAATAGTGGTTGGTTCGTCTTCTCAGAATATCGCTATGGTGCTTGGGTGACTCAGATGTTTCCTCTAATTGGATCGAAATTGGGCATCTCACTGAAGTCTATTCTTGTAGGCTACTCGATGAGTTTTTACTTGTTTTATTTGATTGTTATTTACATCAGTGGCCACGTTCTGAAGCAATATAAGTATGCCCTACTTTTCTGTCTTTATTTGACACTGATGGCTAGTGATGTGTACTTCTGGCCCAACAATGAAATCCATCAAGCGATGGGTTGGATGACACTATTCATCAGTCTATGGGCTTGGACTGTAAGTAAGCCAAGGATGACTCCAAAGTGGATGCACGGGTTGATGATTGGTTCTTTATTCTTTGCTACAGTCTCGCATCTACTTATCATCATACCATTTGGGTTTTTATGGATCTACTCCAATATTGATTTTATCCGCAGATACAAAATGGTTGATAATAAAACTCTTATCTATAGTGTCCTGATTCTAGTCGGTATCACCTTCAGATATTGGCTAAGTAGTGATAGTTGGTATGATGGCAATAAGCTAGACGGGGTAAAGAACACCTCTCTGGATTCTCTCATTGATGCAGCTACTAATGCTCAAGGCAAATCATTTATCAAACTTTTAATAATGAGATATTGGATGGTGGTGCTCCTCACAGTAACCGGACTTTATCAGTTAGTATCTTCTAAGCAATTTATAAAAGTGGCGGTTGTGCTATTGACCTCTATTGTCTTTTATCTATTAGTGACACTCACACATAGCGAAGCAATAACAACACAAAATCTCTTCTACTTTGAAAGTCAATGGATGGTGCTTTCTATCGTACTTACAACACCATTTGTAATGGAAGTGCTACCCAAGTGGAGTAAGAAGTTGGCACTTAGTTTAATGGTGATAATTTTCATTTGCCAAGTACCAAAACTCTACCTAGGGTATCAAAAATTTAGCAAGAGATTAGACTTTATAGAAATGTTGGCTGGTAATGCAAATTACTTGTCCATAAATAAAGGTTATGTGTTAGAACCATTAGATCAAGATAAGCTATTAATGACTTGGGGACTTCCATTAGAAACATTATTGCTTACACAAATGGAGGATAGCTACAAGACACTTACAATTAAAAATGTAAGTAAGGTGAGTCAATTAACAACGTCACCCGACTCTATACATACTGCCTTCAAAGTAGTGGAAATTCAAGAGTTGAATCCAAAGTATTTTAAGCTTCAAAAAGGAGAGTATAAGCCAGTACTTTACTTTTCTAAGTAGTCCTTCTTAATCAACTCTGGCACTTCTTTCAAGACCTTCTCAACCTTTGGTCTACTCACTGCTCTTACATAACCTTGATTAGGATTATACTCGTAGAAATTTTGGTGATATGTCTCAGCTGTCCAGAATTGATCATATGGCTCCAGTGTCGTTACAACTGGGTCAGAATACTTTCCAGAGGCATCAACTTTTTTGATGGCTACTTCATCCTTCATTTTCTCCTCTTCGCTTTGATAGAAGATTGCAGATCGATATTGAGTTCCATGATCAGGCCCTTGATAATTCAGAGTTGTAGGATCGTGGCCAATAAAAAACACCTTGAGCAAGGTCTCATAAGACACCACTTCTGGATCATAAAATATCGCGATAGCTTCTGCAAATCCTGACTTTCCAGTTCCAATCCATTTGTATGATGGAACATTCTTAATTCCGCCTCCTGCGTAGCCACTGACAACATCGACGACTCCTTCTACTCTTTCAAAGACTGCTTCAGTACACCAGAAACATCCTCCAGCTACAATTGCAACCGGATAATCTTCTAACTTAAGTTCCTTGACATATTCTTCAAGTTTGATGACACCATTAGTCTTGTTAATTTCTGTCTTATCAACTGAACCTTCTACCACATCTGAGGTAGTATTAGTTGTCGTATTTTGACAAGTCGCCTGGATAAAAAATACTGAGAATAGTGTACTTGCAATTAGGATATATCGTGTCATAATATTTCTTGTTTTCATCTATAATACGCTTCTAGATAGAAATTGGTTGTATAAGCCAAAAATGTTTGGGGTTAATGTTTTCTTAATTCAGCTGTGGTCACCTCATAAGTGGAGTTCAACCACTACGCTTTGGCCAGATCTAACTCTATCTTCAAGAATCTCGCAGTGTGCCCTACATCCTTAGCAACTAACTTTTCTGGAGTACCTTGAAAGACAATGGTTCCTCCATCTCTTCCTGCCTCTGGACCTATGTCAATAATGTGGTCAGCAATCTTAATAATATCAAGATTATGCTCAATAACGATAACAGAGTTCCCTTTGTCAACTAGTTGATTCAGGACACCATTTAAGTGCTTGATGTCTTGGAAGTGGAGTCCCGTACTTGGTTCATCGAGGATGTAAAGCGTATTACCTGTGGATCGTTTAGAGAGTTCTTCCGATAGCTTGACACGTTGTGCCTCTCCACCAGACAATGTCGTTGCTCGCTGACCAAGTGTAATATATCCGAGCCCTACTTCCTTAAGCGTATTGAGTTTTCGGTAAATATTAGGGATGTTCTTGAAGAATTCTACTGCTTCGTCTACCGGCATTTCTAAGACATCGTTGATGTTCTTTCCTTTGAATATTATCTCAAGTGTCTCACGATTGTAGCGTTTGCCTAAGCATGTATCACACTCTACATAGACATCAGGTAGGAAGTTCATCTCAATCACCTTCTTCCCACCTCCATTACAGGTCTCGCATCTTCCACCCTTCACATTGAACGAAAATCTGCCTGGTTTATATCCTCTGATCATCGCTTCGGGCACATTGGCAAACAAAGATCTAATATCTGTAAACACTCCTGTGTATGTCGCAGGATTACTTCTTGGTGTACGGCCGATTGGACTCTGATCTATTTCTATGACTTTATCTACTTCATCAAGTCCTTCAACTGACTTATAAGGAAGTGGTTGCTTGAGAGATTTATAAAAGTGTGCTCTCAGTATTGGGTACAAGGTCTCATTAATCAGCGATGACTTACCACTGCCCGATACACCCGTCACACAGATAAACTTCCCAAGAGGAATTGTGAGATTGACATTTTTGAGGTTGTTGCCTGTCGCACCTTTAAGGACAATTTTTTTGCCATTCCCTTTTCTTCGTTTAGTTGGCACTTCTATCCTTTCCTTGTTTTGGAGATAAGCTGATGTTGTCCCCTTTCCCTTGAGAAAGGTTTTTGGTATTCCCTCAGCGATGATATCTCCACCAAACTTACCAGCGCCTGGACCTAAGTCTACCAAGTAGTCTGCTGCTAGCATAATATCTTTATCGTGCTCTACGACGATGACAGTATTCCCAATTGTGCTGAGGTCTCTGAGTGCTGTGATGAGCTTTTGATTGTCTCGTTGATGAAGTCCGATACTGGGTTCGTCAAGGATATAAGTGACACCTGTGAGTTGTGTACCTATCTGTGTTGCAAGTCTTGTCCTCTGAGATTCTCCACCAGAAAGCGTCCTAGTAGGTCGATCAAGTTGTAAGTAATGTAGACCTACATCCAGGAGGAACCCTACTCGCATTCTGATCTCTTTGAGGATTTCAGCTGCCACGATTTTTTGCTTTTTATTAAGATGCTCTTCAATCTCTTCCATCCATTGGCCAAGAGTATCTAGATCCATCATCGCTAGCTCACCAATGTGCTTATTGCCCAATTTATAATGGAGAGATTCCTTCTTTAGTCGATACCCTTCACATTCATCGCAAGTAGAGATGACCATAAATTCTTGAGCCCACTGTCTTATTTTTTCGCTAGTTGTATCCTCATACCAGTGCTTGACCATATTCACGATACCTTGGTCAGCGAGGTCGTAGACATAGTCACTGGTGACATACTTATGTGAATTGCTAAGTGACTTACCTCCACCGTGCAGGATGATCTCAAGTGCTTCTTTTGGAATGTCTTTGATAGGAGTCGCTAGTGAAAACTTGTAGGCTTTCGCCAACTTCCGCAATTGCTTAAATGTCGTGTTCTCTCTGATTTCTCCGAATGGTACTATAGCCTGTTCGTTGATACTTTTGGAGTCATCCGGAATGACTTTGTCCATATCGACGACATTAATCTTACCAAGACCCTTACACTTTGGGCAAGTACCATATGGTGAGTTAAATGAAAAGCTATTAGGAGATGGCTCTTCGTAAGAGATGCCAGATTCAGCATCCATCAAATACTTAGAAAATGGTCTGATTTCACCAGAATCCACATCTAATATGAGGATAAAAGATTGGCCAGTCTTCATGGCAATCTGTAGACTGTGTGATAGGCGTTCTCGCTTCTCAGCTTCGACCTTGATGCGATCGATAACGATTTCAATATCGTGTACCTTGTATCTGTCAAGGCTTAGGCCTGGTCTCAGATCTTGAAGTTCTCCATCAATTCTTACCTTAGAATATCCTCGCTTACGTGTTTGGTCAAAAAGCTCTCTATAGTGCCCCTTTCGCGATCGGACTACTGGTGCAAGGATAACAATCTTCTTGCCATCATAATCATCGAGTATCTTTTCCAAGATCTGTACCTCACTATACTTGATCATTGGTTTGCCCGTGACATAACTATAAGCCTCACCTATCCTAGCGTAAAGTAATCTGAGAAAGTCGTAGATTTCTGTCGTTGTACCTACGGTGGATCGAGGATTCCACCCAGTTGTTTTTTGTTCTATGGATATGACGGGGCTGAGGCCTTCGATCTTATCCACATCTGGTCGCTCCATCTTGCCTAGAAACTGCCGTGCATAACTAGAAAATGTCTCCATATAACGACGTTGACCTTCTGCATATATTGTATCAAATGCCAAGGACGACTTGCCACTTCCACTGAGTCCAGTGATTACCACCATTTTGTTTTTGGGTAAACTGATGGAGATGTCTTGGAGGTTATTCTCTCGAGCACCTTCTACATGAATAAACTCATCATTTGCTTTCTTGGCCAATGTGATTGTCTTAGATGAACTAATTAAACTTGCAAGTTAGACATCCTGTTCAATCTTTTGATAAGTTCTTGATAATTCGTAGCGGATTGATGGAATCAACGGTATAGCAAGCCATACATCCCACGAGATATGATGGTACTCACAATAGCAATTATTGCAAACATCGACCCTCCATCTCCAGCTACTTGATGAGCAACTAAAGCGAGTATGGCATCTAGCAAAAATCCAAAATAGGCCCATTCAGTTAACATCTTAGACTTGTCAGTCAACACGGCGACTATACCAAGCACCTTCAATATCGCTAGCGGTATGACGATATAACTTGGGTATCCTAATGCTTCAAAAAAGCCTTGAACCATCTCTGTATTACGAAAGTACATCTGAGCTGAAAACGTAAATACACCGCACATAACAACTGTAGAAATCCAATAAATGATACGTTTGATATCCATAATAAGATTGTGTTTGATTATCCATAAATCTAAGTAATACTATCTAGACAAGGTGTCCTTTGTTGACGTTTAATCAAATTACATCAGAAGTTAACTGTAATGTATGCGTTCGCTGGTAAGTTACACTCCATGTATCACCTCTACAATAATCTTAATCAGTGTTTCTTCAACTTGCTCCACGACTTCTACCACTTCTTCTAGAGTAGTCTCAGTGATACGATTAGGGTCAAATGTATTAGTCACTACTGATAAGACACCGACTTTGATATTAGCTTGTTTCGCAACGATGACTTCGGGAATTGTTGACATACCAATCAGGTCTGCTCCCATCTGTCGATAGAGTTTATACTCAGCAGGAGTCTCTAGAGATGGTCCTTGTAATCCGAGATAGACACCTTCTTGTGGATGGACATCATACCTTTGACAAGCGGCGTTGATCACTTCTCTGACTTCGATTGGATATGCCTTGGACATATCAGGAAACTGTACTCCTAGTCTAGAATCTTGAATACCTCGTAGCGGATTTTCTGGAAAGGTATTAATATGATCTTTCACTATCACAATATCACCCTCTGTGTAGAGTGGAGTAAGGCCGCCGGCTGCATTGGACATCAACAAGTGAGTTACTCCAAGCTGTTGCATCACCCTTACTGGAAATGTCACGTCCTCCATCAAATGACCTTCGTAATAATGAAATCGACCCGAGAAAGCAATCACAGTCTTATCACCAATGTTACCAATCGTACAGACTGGCTCGTGTGTCGCCACCGTCGACTCAGGCATATGTGGGATATCACCATAGTTGATTGCAAATCGATTAACTAATTGCTCAGAAAACTTACTCAGTCCAGTACCTTGAATGATACCAATAGTCGGTGAACCGTAGGCGTAGAGGAAGTTGGCTGCTTCATTTGCATTGTCAAAAATGTGTTCCATTAAAAGCTAAAGGTGATTGATTCACAAAGATGCAGAAAATCAGAGTAAGGTTTATCTATTGCATTAAGAGTCTAGTGGTTAATTAGTATGCCATATCTCTAATCCACTATCATCGTCTCCCGATTCAACTCTTGTTGCTTGATATTTGCCGGAAGGTCGCGGTAGCCGTATTGTTGATTACGAAGTTGAGGTGTGTAGCCAGCTTCTCTGATTGCTTCTTGGATGCCATCAGCAGTAAATCTATAAGCTGCTCCAGCTGCTGATACCACATTCTCTTCGATCATAATACTACCGAAGTCATTTGCTCCAGCGTGAAGGCAGAGT
>CALISO010000092.1 GCA_938041445.1 uncultured Saprospiraceae bacterium | reverse complement strand
TATGGTGTTGCCTACCAAGTGCCTGAAATCGCAGGAGCCTACTATGATTGGATAGTACCTAGTTGCGCTACAGTGCTGAGTGGGCAAGGGACTCATAAACTTACACTCGATTGGGGTACAGAGAGCGGAGATATTGAAGTGATTATTGGACTTGAATGTCAGACTATTCATCGAAGCATAGATGTTGCTTTAACAAATGACTTATTGTCGAATGGTGATTTTCAAAAATCTAAGTCAGGGTGGTACACGAGCTTCTTTAATGGCGGGACTGGTAGTTTTGATCTTGAAAATACTGACACATATGATGGTAGCCAGTATGCTTGTATGACGGTGAATAGTCTAGGTAATAACTTTTGGGATGTGCAGCTTGGTAATCAAGAGATGTCAGTTTTGCAAAATCAAATATTAACTCTGGAATTTTATGCAAGAGTGGATCAATCTAATCTAGAGATGAGGGTAGATTTTAGAGATGGTAGTGATGATAGTTCTACTGATCACCATACCTTCTTTCTAAATGACGTATGGACTTATTATTCTTATACTTACACTGTACCCTATGATATGACATCATTCTTCATTGATTTTAATCATGGACTTGATATAGGAGTGTTTTGTTATGATTTGATGGCATTGACTAAGGATAGCCCTACAATCACTGAGTGTGATGTACAAGTTTGTGTCGATAGTCTATATTTTCAGTCAACGTTGATTGATGATGGTATCTATCATGCAGTAGAGTCTTTGGAGTCTTCTTCAGAGGTTTCTTCTGGTCAAACTGTCAACTTTACCTCGAGTGATTGCATATTAATTTCTCCTGGTTTTATGAGCCCATCGGGAAGTAGCTTCTCAGCTGAGATACAAGATTGTAATGAACAATGAAACGGTAACTACTTTACTCAAAAAGAAAAAGCCCTTGATCCAAATTTAGATCAAGGGCTTTTTGCTTTTGCTTGTTGTTGAAATCTACTCAATATCTAGATTCAATGTAAATCTTAATGTGTTATCCAAAGGACCTCTTTGATTGTTAGTTGGTACTAAGTATGAGAGATTGAATCCGTATACATTGTACTTAAGTCCAAATCCTACTGTCAAGAATTGTCTGTCACCTTTCTTGGGGTTCTCATAGAAGTAACCTGCTCTAATTGCAAATTGCTTAGCATACCAGTATTCTACTGCTGCAGAGATATTGACTTCTGATAATTCTTCACTGAATCCACCTTGTGCATCTCCGAATGATCCAAATACACCTCCAAATAAGCTTTGTTCCCTATAGTCAGCGATCCCGTTCTCTGGATCAACATCATATTCTGGATTATCCATCGTGCTTCCGTCTTCGTTTACAATCTGTGCTGCTACTGGAGTAGGGATGAGTAGCTTATTGAAGTCAAGTGCTACTGTCAACATATTATAATCATCAAATTCTAAGTCCAACGCTGCACCTATTCCTAAGTTACCTGGTAAAAAATCACTGACTTCTCCTGCGGTATAAGATACTTTCGATCCTAAGTTTGTCATTGCTGCACCTATTGTCAGGTTACTACCATAACTTGTAAGATCTATCTCCTTAGAGTAGGTAACACTGATGTCTGTCGCAAATGCGTTAGCCGCTTGGATAGTTTCTCCAGTTTCAGTTTGCTGATTGGAAGCTAAGTCACTTCTAATGAACTTTGCCGTGATACCTGCCGATAAATTAGGTGATAATTGTCTCGCATACGCTGTTGCAAATTCGAATTCTAGTGGTCTACCTGTGCCAGTAGTCACACCTTCATTATCAGTAAAGTTGATTTCTCCTAATGAGAAAAACCTGAAGCTTGCACCTACTGAAGATAAGTCATCGATTCTTTTGTAACCTGATAGATAGGCTAGATAGACATCATTCAGCCCCAGGTTAGTTAACCAAGGAGTAAATGTGACAGATAACCCAAAATCATTCTCTGTAAAGGCAAGTAGACTTGCATTGAAGTGCATAGAGTTACTAGTTGGGGACAATGCCAGTCCTGCATCTCCCATTGCGCCTGACCTTGCATCAGGGACTATTCTTAAGAACGGCATTGCTGAGAGTACCGTATTCGGCACACAATCGCCGTTATTATCTACATTACATCCTTTCAGTGGGTCAAATACAAATTGAGCATCAGCTTGCTGTGTGTTGACTACTGCGAATACCGATAAAAGGACAAATAATTTTAAAATTTTCATGGAATTGGTATAAAGTTGAGAACGATTAAGTTTTCTAGTTTTTAACTATAATAAGTTTTTGTAAGTCGCTGGTTTTTGTGGTGTTGGATTCAAGGTCTAGCATTTCGATTTGATATAGATATATTCCCTCAAGAATATTCTTTTCTCTATGCTCCCATCCCAAATCAACTTCTCTAGAACCCTCACTTGGTCTGTTATATTGTAAAATATCGACATTTTTTCCTGACGTATCAAATATACTTATTGTTATTAGGGATTCTCCAGCAGATCCGTCATGTTCAAAACCAAAATTTGTATGGCTAGTTGATGGATTTGGATAATTAATTACATTGACTAATGTCTCCATACTTCCATCACTGACCACAAAGCTCAGTTCAGCAGTACTGGAGTTATTAAGGATATCCCAAGCCGTCAACTCAACAGTATGGTACCCTAGAGCTAAGTCTCTGAATGGATATCTAACTTCACCTTTTCTATAGTCATCGATTGATCCCTCGTAGAATTCATTGACAACATAAGATTGATTGCTATCATCATCTAAAGTTGCCTTAAGGTCGTGGCCAATACTTGTGTTACTCAAGTTGATACCAGATTCGTCAAATAGACTTGCGATTAATATAGGATCTTGATCTGTCATGCCTCCATCTAAAAATGCATAAGTATTCATAAATAAATCTATCTCTGGACCTTCGCTATCACTAAGTTCGTCAGGAAGAGAATCTCCTATGTATAATTGATCGTATTGACCATCTGCATCAATCTGTTGGTCAAGATCAGTTGCATAGAAGTAGAGTTGTCCTTTACCAATATCAAACTTGATGTTTTGTGGTAGCACAAAATCTATGGTGAATCGACCGTTTACAACCTCTGTTTTACCTTTGAACAGAAGTGTATTTTGTGCAGAAAAACTGAACGGGGCAGAGTCATCATCGTTGACTAGCGTATTGATTTCTGACTCTTTATCGTAGATTGATAGCAACATTTCGCCATTAAAATTCTCGATTACTTCACCTGTATTTACTGATGGATCGGTAATCACACCAGTTATTGTTCCTCTTTCTAAGGCGGACAGTAATGTATCTGCCTCAGCTGAGCCTAGTTCGATATCATTGAGTGCTTGTGGAGTAACTTCATATCTTGGTATAGCAAGCTTCATTGCTGGATCTCCAAGAAGTGTATACTTTCTAGAGTTACGGATAGTTGTAGAAGAAGTGAAGCTACTTTTTGCTTCAGCAAATGCTTCTCCAATTGTCATATTTGGATCACCGTTTGTCAATAGTGACTCCCAGGTTTGACGTGTAAGTGCTTCATTAGCACTTGTAAATACTGATCTTACAGTTGTCAATAATGCAACTACACCACCATTAGGATTAAGTATAGCATGTTCTCCGGCGGAAACCAGACCTGGATCATCATATCCTGCAAATGAGCAGGTTGCTGTAATCATAACAGTCATATTATCAAGATTACTCCAATCATTGATCTGTTCTACTTGAAGTACACGTTCTTGTGCCCATCCTTTTGGTCCTCCGTGCCCCAGGTAGCAGGTAATCAGTTGTCCTCTTTGCACATCATTGAAGATGTCACTAGTTGCTTCAGGATACCGTTCTCCACCAGGTGTAGATACTTGATTATACGCATCGAAGAATACCTTAGTTTGCCTGAGTTCACTCATCATATCAGACTTCACACTTCTTGCAATACCATCGCTATCACTTACGTGGAGTGTGCCATTTCCATCATCAGCTGCAAATAATATACTACTCCTCCAATCACCAAAGCGATCAGGTGAGGTCTCATAGTGAATGATTTTTTTGACCATTCCAGCAGCCTCTTCTGCCGTATTCACAGGAAATCTGCCAATCGAGATATCAAGGTCTCCTTCTAGTGCAATACTGCCTTCAGTACCTTCATTGAGATCAAGTAACGCATAGTAGTCATCCGTAGGGAAGGAATATATTGGTTGCAAAGATTGCTTCTTTTCATATACTGGAATGAAGTTGTTACTAGCAGCAACCTTGATGGCTCTTGGATCATAACTACCATCTCCCATCAACAAGGCAAATCTAAAGCTCGGGTCACGCTGATAGAGCATTTTGAAGAAATTTCTTAATCCTGAAGGATCAATTTTACCTGCAGAGAACTCCTCCCATATCTGATCTATGTCGACAGTCTCAACGATAAAATTATTAAACGTTCTTCTATGCTCGGCAAGTTCTTCAGCTTGATCTATGAATGTTTTTTCATACACGATGACCATATCTGCTCTTTCGATAGCGTGTAGATTCTGATTTTCTGATTGCCCTACTAAAGTTGGCGTTTTATTGATGTTTTGTATGTCAAATGCTATGTAAGAGGCAAATTCACCATTATTATCATCATAGCCTATGGTTGTACTACCTGATTGGCTGGTATTGAGTTGAGTGACAGAGTGGTGATTATTGATATTCCATATCCTTAAGTCTGAAGGGCTTCCTGCAATTGCAAATCCTACTTTGGTATGATCAGCCATTGATCTATGTGTAATTCTGATAGGATCACCAGTATACGCTAACTCATGCTGGGACTCTATCTCTATATAGTCAAGCCAAAATGTTGCCTCGCTATCCCCATTCATAGGGAAGTTTATATCTATTGATAATGGCCCTGTTGCCGTAATATTGCTCACGATACTTATAGGGTCTGCATACTTTGTTTCTGAGTTTCCATAATTAATAGTACCACCAATGTCTGATGAAGTAGAGTTATTAATATCTAGATTAATTGTAGAAGTGATATCAGATCTTATTGCTCCTTTTGCAAAAATCTTGCAATCAGAACCAATAACAATCCCTGTGAAATCAAATCTATCAGAATATGTTCTCGATCTTGTATTCTTAAATATATCGCCATACCACTCTTGACCACTAGGGTATTCTGTAGTTGACTCTGCCAGTATGTTGAAATTGTCCTCTTCGTAACGTTGGTACCTAGTGTATTCATCATAAATAACATCCGAAGTACTTACAGAACCTTCTTCTATAGACAGTGGACTTAATGTAGTCTTTAAATAATAGTAATTGTTAGTGTCATAGATATTATGATCGAGTGTTGTGCCATTTTCACTATCAGTTTTCCATGCATTTGCACCTTCAGCATAGAATATAATCGCATCTCCATCATCCCAAGATCCATCGCCTAGTCCAATCCTGAGAGTTGCAAGTTCCGCAAGATCATCAACTGCATTAGGGTCGTCATTAGCCTGAGGTACAATACCTCCAGCTTGTCCATAGATTGCAAGATTGGCTAAATCGCTACCGCTGATATTCAGGCTATTGACAAAATTCTTATCTAGTTTATAAATTCCCGATTCATCGATTTCGATTTTGTACACTGTGCCTTCAGATAGAATTGACTCGTAGGTAAATTGCGCAAGGGCTAGATTTGATAATAAAGCTACAAGTGTAAGTGGTAGTAGAATTCTCATAAGCATTGATGTAATTGCGTTGGTTGTACCGACAAAATAAATAACCGATAGGGGTTAGTAATTTTATTTGTTAGCAAAACGTTATGGTGCTATCATAAGTATAAATATTTTTGTGAAATAATTGTTTTTAGTCGGGAAGTGTCTTAAATGAGTCTACGTACAAGTTTTTTTGTTGTTTTTATTGTGATTTGGTCAAGCATTACGCTTCATGGCCAGGATTTGGTCTTTAGCCAATATCAGAAATCACCACTCCTGCTGAACCCTGGATTTGCAGGTATTTCGCCTTATCCAATATTCACGCTTAATTATCGCAATCAGTGGGCTCAGTTTGACAATGCATATGTTTCTTATGCAGGATCATATAACCAATACTTTCCCAACGCTAGAAGCGGCATAGGTGTGCAAGTAACTTCCGATGTACAAGCTGATGGAATTATCAAGCAAAATTCTTTAGGTCTTTACTATTCATATACATTAGAATTTGCAGGTGATAATTATATGAAATTGGGACTTGGGGGTACATTTGGCCAGACCTCATTAGATTGGAACAGATTAATCTTTTCTGATCAGATTGACCGTATCAATGGACCTGATGGTACGTTATCTTCAACTGAAGTTGCGCCAAATGATCTAAGCTCAGCATATTTTGACATCAGTACAGGATTTTTATTCTATAATAAAAAGTGGTTTATTGGTTTAGGACTGTTTCACTTGAATACACCAAACACTGGATTTAGCCTTAATACCGATATTTCATCTGGCAATCCACTACGATATTCAATACATGCTGGTTATCAAATTGATTTGTTGGATACTAAAGGTAGTGACACTGCGTTTATACAACCTATGGTATTGTTTACCAGACAAGCTGAGTTCACTCAACTAAATGTAGGAGCAGCCAGCCAGTTTTCTTCAATACTTTTAGGAGTATTTTACAGGCACTCAGTTGTGCAGAATCAAGATGCAGTAATTGGGATGATAGGGTATCAATTTGACCTTGTAGAAGTGACTTACAGTTATGATTACACAGTTTCAAATTTAAGTGGTAGCGGCGGCAGCCACGAAATTGGTGTAGTTTTTGACCTAGAAGCTGTATTACCACCTCGTTCTAAGCTTAACGATTGCTTGAAGTTGTTTAGGTAATAAAATACAGTAATAAATTTCGATTTTAAATTTAGCTAATAAATGATATCTTTGTTAGCTATCAAAAATAGGAGAATGCTTAATAGAATTTATCAATTGATGCTCTTAGTATGCGTTGTACTTGCAGCAGTATCATGTAACAAAAACACAGGTGGGACATCATCAGCAACAGGATGGGCCTACAACGATCCCGAATACGGAGGATTTGAAAAGTTAGATTACGAAGGCCAAATCAATGGTCCTAACTTAGTTCTCGTACAAGGTGGTACATTTGATATGGGTCTTACAATGGAAGATGTTAGTTTCGAATGGAATAACATCCCTAGAAGGGTCACAGTATCGTCATTCTACATGGACGAGACTGAAGTTTCAAACATTAACTGGAAAGAATACTTGTATTGGACTAAGAGAGTTTACCAATCTTATCCTCAAGTATACATTGATGCACTTCCCGACACTTTGGTATGGAGAGAGGAACTATCATTCAATGAGCCACTTATCCAGGCATACTTCAGACACCCATCATATGATGATTATCCAGTTGTAGGAGTTTCATGGGATCAAACTCAAGAATTCTGCAAGTGGAGATCTGATAGAGCTAATGAAGGTCTATTGATTGAAAGAGGAATCCTCAATAACAATACCCTTGAACAAGCTGATTCAGAAAGTTTTGATTCTGAAGCTTACCTTGCCGGTCAATACGAAGGAAGTGTCAGAAAAAATCTTCCAGACATCGCTACAGGTGGTGAAAGAAGAGTAAAGTTTGAAGATGGAATTATGCTGCCAGACTACAGACTACCTACTGAGGCAGAATGGGAGTATGCAGCTCTTGCTCTTCAAGGTAATCTTTCAGCTACCGGTGATGAAAATATCACAGATAGAAGATATTTCCCTTGGGATGGTAACACTGCTAGATATCAAATTAACAATAAGGAACAAGGACGTATCCTAGCTAACTTTAAAAGAGGAGCCGGTGATTATATGGGTATGGCCGGTAATCTTAATGACAATGCATCAACAACTGCACCCGTAAGATCATTCTTGCCTAACGATTTTGGTCTTTACAATATGGCTGGGAACGTTAACGAGTGGTGTCAAGATGTATATCGACCATTGACAAGTCAGACACTTAGAGATAGCGAAAACAATGACTTGAATCCATTGAGAGGTAATCAATTCGAAGAGTTAGTACTTGATGAGGAAGGTAAGCCAATTGAGAAGGATAGTCTAGGTAGACTTCAAAGACAAATGGTTGAAGATGATACTTTAGGGCTCAGAGAAAACTATAGAAAAGGTGATGTACGTAACTACTTAGATGGTGACGATTCAGAATCTGTGAACTATGGATATGGAGAGTGGTCATTGATTAGTGATCGTGCAAGAGTTATCAAAGGTGGATCTTGGGCTGATAGACTATATTGGTTATCTCCTGGTACAAGAAGATATAAAGATCAAGATAAGTCTGATAGAACAATAGGATTTAGATGTGCAATGATTAGAGTAGGAGGTGAAGCTGGTAATGAAGATACTGGTGGTAATCAGTTCAAAGAAGGTGGAAAAGGAAGAAAGTACTAAGCAACTTTTTTTCATAGAAATAAAATAAGAAGAATAGTCTTCAGACATTGTCTGAAGGCTATTCTTGTATATAGTATGAGCATAGAAGAATTACATAAACTGTTTCTTGAATCTAATGGAGTTTCTACTGATACAAGAAGTATTACTGAGAGTCAAATTTTCTTTGCACTCAAAGGAGAAAATTTCAATGGTAACTTGTATGCCTCTAAAGCCATAGAGGCTGGAGCTAGTTATGCCGTTATAGATGAAGAGCCAAAGTCCTCAATTTCTGACTACATCTTAGTCACAGATGTCTTGAAAACACTTCAAGATTTGGCTAACTATCATCGTCATTATTGTAATGCCAAGGTGATTGGTATTACTGGCAGTAATGGAAAAACAACTACGAAGGAGTTATTATACTCTGTGTTGTCCACAACGTTCGTTACTCAAGCTACAGAAGGCAATCTCAATAATCACATAGGTGTACCACTTACGTTACTCAAGTTGACTGCACAAACAGAGATATCAATCGTAGAGATGGGAGCTAATCGTCCTGGAGACATTCAAGAGCTGTGTGAAATTGCTGAACCTGACTACGGGTACATTACAAATATAGGAGAAGCTCATCTTGAAGGCTTAGGAAGTCTAGAAGGTGTGTACGAGACAAAGACAGCACTGTTTAGATCAATAATAGATAATGGCTCCATTTGCTTCGTCAATCAGTACGATGAGTACCTAAAGGACAGCACAATACCAGAAGAAAAATTCACCTACTTAACTAATGAAGTTTCACTATCAGAAAGATCATCCGTCTACTTAGAAGTAGATTTTAATAATACCTCCATTCAGACTCAATTGACTGGTGATTATAATATTGATAATGTAAGAGCCGCGACTACTATTGGAGAATATCTAGGAGTAAAAATTTCTGATGTTGTCGTTGGATTAGAGTCTTATCACCCAACTAATCAACGTTCGCAGATTATTCAGTTTGATAGTTATAGAGTAATTCTAGATGCATATAACGCGAATCCTACAAGTATGAAGGTGTCACTTAAAAATGTAAAACATCAAGCTTCTGAAGAGGAATATTGTATTGCTATCATAGGAGATATGCTAGAATTAGGGGATTATGCGCAATCTCGGCACCGAGATGCTATTGGTTATGCAATCACCTTAGGATTTGATGAATTAATACTGGTTGGTAGTTTGATGTCTCAGGCCTATGAGAGTATGTCAACAGAAATACAATTCCCTGATTTAAAGATAGCTGCCTTTGCAGATGTTGAGCAAGTCAAACCATATTATAACAAAATTGATAAGAAGGGTAGCTTAATATTTTTCAAAGCATCTAGAGGTATCAAATTGGAACGGTTACTTACCTAATTTAACTGTTGAAGTATTCTTGATGGTAGACCAGTATTCACCGTCGCTTCATATTCACTAAAGCTTATTGGAATGTAATTTTGTTGATTAGTTGGATTTTGCATCCACCATCTACCTGTTAATTTACTTTTAGAGAATTCAATGTCAGTATCTAATAGATCCGAGTACACTAGATATTTTTGATTGGAGGGATTTGATGGGTAATCATCTTGTCTATGTTGTCTCCCTTCTAAGAAATACCATGTCAGCAAAGCAATTTGCTCCATTGCTTCTTCTGAAGTATCTAGATTTGAGTGATAAAGGTAGAGAGTATGTAGACTATTAGCATAGCCTAGATATCTAGCAATACTACACATTTCAAAGATTGTAAGGCCTACTGAGACATTAGAGATCATACTCACATCAATGCAAGCAAGTCGTATATCCCTGACTAATGGTTCTACGATATTGATATCCTGTTTGATTGTACCTAAGGAAAATGCATTAGAGTTATCAAGCAGATCTAAGATATTTATACGTGTATTATGTCTAGTGTAGCCGATGTTATAGACTTCATACTCATCTGAGGTTATTGCTGTCTTTTGGATATTGGCAACCCTATGACTTGTTTTTTTGCTCTCAGTCAGACTGCTGAGTGGATTGATTAGATTCTTATCGTTACCTACGAGAATGCAAGTTTCTGTAGCATCTAGGCTGTTACGTACATCTTTATAATGATCAATTATAGGGTCATCTATGTATCCAAGTAAGCTATAAAATGGTCTAAAGTGATGCTCAAGGTGACTGCAATGTGTGATATACTTAGAATAGTTTGCTTCTCCTGATATGATAATACCCACATCTTTTGACTGATGAGAATTGTCATTTATGCATTGAGCGAAGTAGCTGGAGAGGGTAGATTTTGATGGAAGTTCCTCTGAAATCGAAATTAATTTGCTATTTAACATATGGCCGAAATCAATAAATTGTAATAATTTGTAATGTAAAGATAACTGTTAAAGTGTCTATTACAAATATTAAATTATCGTAATTTGTTTTTGATTCGAATTTTTTTACTATTTTTGCTTCTGATACTACCTTCCTAGATAATTATTCGAGCAATTGAATAGGGGTAAAACCCTGCTATAGGGTCATAACGTAGTAATGGTGTTTTTTCACACTTACTAGTTGCTGATCAAAGTTCGATAATTCCTAATAATAGATACCTCTTGTATATTGGTAGACTTACGCTAATCATATATAATCGATTATTGTAATAGTCTGAACACTCAACGTGAAATTTAACAATGTTCATTAGTAACTTATTAGTGAAAAACTGTGATATAACTATGAAAACTATTTTATCAGAAAAGTACTTAAGCAAATGCTTAAAAAGCTTTTTACTCTTTACAATCTTTAGTACTGGATCTCTTACTTCATTTGCGCAAGTAGATGGCGATGAGGATATCTTTTTTGAAACAGATACTCTTATTATAGATGAGATTGATGTGATTGAAGATGAAGACGACGATTACAACGACACTTGGAAGACAGCAAGAATTACAGACGATATGACTGTTGATTCTGAGCAGAACAAGCAATGGAGAATGGGTGAGAGCAAGTTCTCAGCTAAACCTAAAAATGCTTGGGAGGTAGGTATTCATGGTGGTCACTTCTTTATAGACGGTGACGTTGATAGGCTAGTACCAGGAGGATTTGGTGTAGGTCTACATTTACGAAAAGCTATTAACTATGTATTCTCAGTAAGAGGAGATGTGATGTTTGGTAGAGCTTACGGCATCGATCCCCAGTTCTGGTCTCACAGAGATGCTAGATATGACAATAGTGATAATGGTGGAGGTCTCGTAGAAAGTGTCTTTGATCCATATGCACCTAACGCCGATGGATCATTTGAAGAGTGGTTCCCAAGACACAGAACTACATATGGTTATGTAGCCCTAGAAGGTGTTGTCAACATTGGTAACCTTCTATTTCATAAAGAAAGAAACAAGTGGAACTTTAATGTTGCTGCTGGTCCAGGATTAGATACTCACCTTACAGAGTTAGATTTATTAGATGCGAATGGAGATATCTATACAAGTCTTAGATCTAGAGTTGAATGGACTCGTGCTAAGTTTGATACTCAATCAGGACGTGCAGATATCAGAAACGATATCAAGGAGATCTATGATGGAACTTATGAAACTGAAGGATTCAAAAAAGCTGGTATCTTTAGAATAGGTGACGAAACTAACGTTCACGTTGTATTCGTAACATCAATGGGTGTCGCAAGAAAGCTTGGAAAACGATTCAATATTGGTCTTGAGCACCAAGTAATGATTTCTGATAACGATTACCTTGATGGTATCAAATTCAGAAATAATGAAGATCAAACAAATAACGCAGATATCTCTCACTATACTAACCTTAGGCTAGGAATCAACCTTGGTAACTTTGATAAAGTGACTGAACCATTATACTGGTTGAATCCAATCGATGGTGTAATGAACGATATCGCGACACTTAAGCAAAGACCTGAATTAGATTTATCTGACGAAGACGAAGATGGCGTTATCGATATGCTTGATCAAGAATTAGATTCTGAGCCTGGGTGTGATGTAGATACTAGAGGTATTACACTTGATAGTGATGGTGATGGGCTTATAGATTGTAAAGATGCTGAGCCATTCTCTCCTCCAGGATGTGAGATTGATGAGAGAGGTGTAGCTGATTGTCCTACAGAATGTTGTATGGATGAAGCGACAGTTAGATCAATAGTTAAGAATGAAGCTAGTAGCTTCAGAACTGTAGCTGCTCCTACTGCTGCTCCAGTCACTAATACAATAATCAAATCAGGTTGTGGAGATTGGTACTTACCAATGATACACTATGACTTAGCTAAGTCTAATGTCAAGCCAGAGTACACAGCACACTTGCACCACGTTGCAACAGTAATGAAGAAGTGCCCAAGTCTATGTGTAGTTGCTCATGGTCATACTGACAACAGAAACGATAATGATTACAATACTAAACTATCTTATGACAGAGCTAATAATGCTGCTGATTACTTAGTAAGAGAGTATGGTATCGATAGAAGTAGAATCAAAGTAATGTATGGTGGAGAAGAAAGACCATTGATTCCTTCTCCAACTAACGAAGCTGATCACTATATGAACAGAAGAGTTGAATTCAGAACTTGTGAAGCTACAGACTTTAATATGTCTGCGCCAGTAGGTTCTTCATCTGCTCCAGTTCAATCATCAGGAGGAGTAATCCAAGATTACTATAACGGAAATAAGAATTCAGGATACTAAGAATTCTAAGAAATACAGACACCTAATAGAAACAAAGGGAAGTTGACGATGTCAGCTTCCCTTTTGTTTATTTGTACTATTCTATATACTTCCTTACTAAGGGTGTCGCAGAAAAGAGAAATACCCATACCTTTGTCAACTTTGAAAATAATGATGTATCTCGCCAGTTAAAATCTAAATCAATGGCATCAAATAAGTATCCAGAATATAAGCAATTAGATCTACCATCAATCGATAAGGCTATCAGAGCTTTTTGGGAAGAAGAATCCATCTTTCAGAAGAGTATTGACAGTCGACCTGAGGACAACAGTTTTGTCTTCTACGAAGGCCCGCCATCCGCCAATGGTAAGCCAGGTATTCACCATGTTATGGCACGTACAGTCAAGGATTTGTTCTGTAGATATCATACAATGAAGGGTAAGCGAGTTCTCCGTAAAGGGGGATGGGATACTCATGGTCTACCGGTTGAGCTTAATGTGGAAAAATCCCTTGGAATTACCAAGGAAGACATCGGGACTAAGATCACCGTGGATGAATACAACCAAGCTTGTAGAGAGACCGTGATGCGATTCAAAGATATGTGGGACGATGTGACACGTAAGATGGGATACTGGGTTGACCTAGATGATCCATACATCACATTCAAGAATGAATATATCGAATCCGTATGGCATTTGCTCAAGACACTCTATGACAAAGAGTACATGTATAAAGGTTATACAATCCAACCTTATTCTCCAGCAGCAGGTACAGGTCTTTCTTCTCACGAATTGAATCTGCCTGGTTGTTATAAAGAGGTCAAGGATACTACGGTAGTAGCAATGTTTGTGGTGGATAAAAATGCTCAATCAACGAGCTTATTCGATAATGAAGATGAGGATGTTCGGATTCTTGCATGGACAACTACTCCTTGGACACTTCCGTCAAACACTGCTCTCACAGTTGGTAAGAAGATAGAGTACGTCAAGATTAAGACTATTAATAAGTATACTGATAAGCCAGTTAGTGTAATACTAGCTAAAGAGCTTGTCAGCAAATGGTTTGGCGGACAGAAGCAGCCCGAGATCATAGAGCAATCACCAGTAGGAAAAGGAGTAGATCTTTCTGGTATCACGTATGCCCCACTTTTCGATTTTGGAAATGAAATAGAAGAATTACAAGGTGGCACTGATGCATTTAAGGTGATTATCGGAGACTTTGTCACAACCGAGGATGGTACTGGGATTGTGCATACTGCACCATCATTTGGTGCTGATGATCAAAAAGTCGCTAAACAAAACGGTATAGGTGCATTGACCCTTGTAGATGGTACAGGTAAGTTTGGTGATAATGTTGGAGAGTTTTCTGGTCGTTATGTCAAGAACTATAAAGAAGCTGAAGACTATGTCAATGTAGATATCGACATTGCTGTCAGGCTGAAACTTGATAACAAGGCCTTCAATGTTGAAAAATATGCTCACAATTATCCACACTGTTGGCGTACAGATAAACCAATCTTATATTATCCCCTAGATAGTTGGTTTGTAAAAGCATCACTAGCTAAGGACAGAATGTCTGAGTTGAATAAAACCATTAAGTGGAAACCTGAAAGTACTGGTACTGGTAGATTTGGTGTATGGTTGGAGAATCTTCAGGATTGGAATCTTTCTCGATCGAGATTTTGGGGGATCCCACTACCTATATGGAGAACTGAAGATGGAGAATCTGAAATCTGTATAGGCTCACTTGCAGAAATGGAATCTGAAATAGAAAAAGCAAACAAAGCACTTGGCCTGTCTCAATCAGTGCCGGCTGACCTCCACCGACCTTACATTGATGACGTCATATTAGTCAATGATAAGGGAGAAAAGATGGTCAGAGAACTCGATCTGATTGATGTATGGTTTGATAGTGGATCAATGCCTTATGCTCAATGGCACTATCCATTTGAGAACAAAGAGATATTTAAAAATAATTTCCCAGCGGACTTTATAGCCGAGGGAGTTGATCAGACACGTGGATGGTTCTATACATTGCATGCTATCGCAACGATGTGCCATGATCAAGTAGCCTATAAAACTGTTGTGAGTAATGGCCTAGTACTTGACAAAGACGGGATGAAGATGTCGAAGTCAAAGGGTAATGTTGTTGATCCATTTTCCACACTTGAGAAGTATGGAGCTGATGCCACTCGATGGTATATGATGACTAATAGCAACCCGTGGGATAATCTAAAGTTTGACCTAGCTGGAATTGAAGAAGTAAAGCGTAAGTACTTTGGTACATTATATAATACGTATTCTTTCTTTTCACTTTATGCAAATATTGATGGATTCAGTTTTAGCGAAAGCGAGGTCCCGATGGAGAATCGACAGCGTATTGACAGATGGGTACTCTCACTACTCAATACACTCGTCAAAGAAGTGAATCACGAATACGCAGAATACGAGCCAACAAGAGCAGGTAGACTCATTCAAAACTTCGTAGAGAAAAATCTAAGTAACTGGTATGTAAGGTTGTGTAGAAGAAGATTCTGGAAAGGTGAGTACACTGAAGACAAGATTGCAGCGTACCAGACACTTTACACGTGTCTAATCACTATCTCTAAGTTGATGGCACCGATCTCTCCATTCTTTGCAGATTGGTTGTACCGAAATCTTAACCAAGTATCTCAGTTAGAGACAACAGCATCTGTACACCTGGCTACGTTCCCAACTGAGAATGAGGCAATCATTGATAGCGACCTTGAGACTCAGATGGATTATGCTCAGCGAATCTCTTCACTTGTACTTTCATTGCGAAAGAAGGAAAAGATCAGAGTCCGTCAACCTCTATCTCGTGTGATGATTCCGATATTGGATAAGAATTTCCAAGGCCAAGTTCAAGCAGTTGAAGACCTAATTCTATCAGAAGTGAATATCAAAGGAATAGAGTACATCACTGATACAGATGGTGTTATTAATAAGAAAATCAAACCTAACTTCAAGACTCTCGGTAGAAAGCTGGGTAAGGATATGAAGGCAGCAGTTGTAATTATTAATGATCTAGGACAAACAGATATTGCTAATATAGAGCAGAATGGAACTTACCAACTAAAGGTCGACGATAGCAATTATGAACTAGAACTAACAGACTTTGAAATAGTAGCTGAAGAGATTCCGGGTTGGCAAGTGGCTAATGATAAGGATATCACTGTAGCGTTAGATGTCACAATCACTGATGATCTGGCCAAGGAAGGAATGGCAAGAGAACTCGTCAATCGTATCCAAGGAATCAGAAAAGGAAAAGACTTCAATGTTACTGATAAGATCAACATTACCGTATCTAACCAATCTGTAGTCACAGACGCTATTGAATCTCATAGAGAATATATTAGCGATGAAGTACTAGCAGATTCTATTACTATACAAGAGGTTGTCGAAGGGGCAGAAGTTGATCTTGGAAATGGTATCATAGTGAATATCCATTTGGCAACAGCCTGATTATGAAGTTGATTGATACGATCATCTTTGATCTAGGTGGAGTACTGATTGATTGGAATCCTAGATATCTTTATCGGACGATCTTTGATACTGAAGCCGATGTAGAAGGATTTATACGTGATGTGGTCACGATGGATTGGAATGAAGAACAAGATGGAGGTAGGTCTATCCAAGAGGCGAATAACATCTTAATCACTAAATTTCCTCAGTGGGAAAGTGAAATCAAGGCATATTATTCAAGATGGGAAGAAATGCTAGGTGGCCCCATTCAAGAAACTGTAGATATTCTTTCCCAAATCAAATCTCAGGGTAAGTATAGACTACTTGCATTGACTAATTGGTCCGCTGAGACATTTCCTATTGCACTTGATCGCTATGATTTCCTCAGTTGGTTTGAAGGTATATTAGTTTCAGGTATAGAGCACTTGAAAAAGCCGGATCCCAAGATCTATCAACTGCTGATAGACCGATACAATTGTAATCCTGGACATTGCATCTTTATAGACGACAATCAGCGTAATGTGCATGCAGCTATTGCAGAAGGTATTGATACTCATCACTTTGTAAATGCACAGTTATTAAAGAACTACTTGCAACAACTGAATATCTTAACATAGGCCAAGATTAATAGCTAAAGTGTTAATTTTATTTAGAGTAAAGCAGCATCTGAGTTAATTTGACGTTATAGTACCAGTGGATCCACCTAAAGTGAATAAGGGTCTATTACATTCGGTTTATGGAATTTACAATTCGATACAATGTTACTGAACTTGAGTTCATCGATGCTTGCGCAAACTATGAGCCTTGGGCACAGAAGATATTGTATGAAGAGCATTATGCGATGATGTTCCCTGTATGTTGCAGGTATGCAATAGATGAGGAACAAGCATTAGATATTCTTCACGATGGATTCATTAAAGTGTTCAAGAATATCAGACGATATAAAGTAGGCACTTCTATTGTTGCTTGGATTAGAACAATTATGGTGAATACAGCCATAGACCAGTACCGAAAGAATACTAAGCGAAGATTTGAAGAACTAGACTCCGCAAATGAAATATGCGATGTTTCTCCAGATGTCATCAGTGAATTATCAGCTGAGGATGTCTTGAAATGTCTTCAATCTCTTACTCCAGGTTATCGAACGGTTTTCAATCTATATGTGATTGAAGGCTTTAGCCATAAGGAGATAGGTGATAAACTTGGTATCACAGAAAGTACTTCAAGATCCAACTTAGTCAAAGCAAGGACGAAGTTGAAAGCACTGATAGCAATGATGAATTCCTAATGTAAAATGAAAGATAAGCTGTTCGATGACATACTAAAAAGTAAGCTCCTATCCTTACGAATTGATCCTGATGCAGACACTAAGTGGGATGTACTCAGCCAAAAGGTCAATGAAGAGTTAGGTGATTCAGCTTTTGATGTGACGATTTCTTCTAAATTGTCTCAACTATCTACAACAGTGCCATCTTCAGATTGGGATAGCTTCTCAGAAATGTTACAACATTCAGACGACTTTGACACTACTGTAAAAACTAAACTAGATTCTATAAAAGGGACAAAAGTTTCAGAACACTGGCTTGTTCTTCAAGATAAGTTAATGCATATTCTCTACCTAAAAGAGAATATCCTTAAGCTTAAGATTGTAGAATCTATTCTCGGTATAGGTCTAATATTTCTATTTGTTGCTACCGTACCATATATGCTTCAGGTGCAAGGTGATATCGCCCAAATTGAAGCTGTTGCGCAATATCAAACAACTATTTCTTCGAAGGGAAAGGCTGCCAGCTTAGGTAAAGAATATGGCGTTCCTTCCCATCAATCTAAAGAGACTATAGCCAGTTCTGATGAATCAAACCAAAATATAGTTCAACGGAACAATAGTGAGTCCATCGATATTGCAATCAACAATACTGTACCAGCACAAGTAGAGCCTAGCGCATTGCAAGTTCATGATGCTACAAATGCTAAGTTGGCATCCTCTGACACTTCTGTATCTAACATATCTAACGGAATAGTACAAAACTCCTCGCTAAACAATAGTGGGAATATCAAGAAAGTAGAAAAGACAACTCATATTGGACCAATGAGTCAATTGGATCGGAGTGATATGGGTAATCTTAAGGTTAATGACTACGCAATTAATATAAATTCTATTGGTGAAGAGGTGCAAACACCTATGGCAAATGGACTATTAAGCAAGTCGAATTTTGCAATCCATACGACGATTGGACTAGATGTTGATGTAATATCAACACCAAGCGATGATGAATTTATAGCCTATAATCACTTAGCGATAGGGTCAAGTATCGGTGGACGATTATCTTATGATGTAGGTAGACTGAGCTTGGAGACAGGAGTGTCTATTAAGAATAAAGGATATAAACCATCTTATTTAACAAGTGATGGTGCTAGACAGGAGATTTTATTCCAGACACTAGAAGCTATAGACTTCAAAATAGTCAGCATACCAGTAACAGCGAAGTATCAGGTACTATCAATCAATCGTAATAAAGTATTCACTATTGCAGGTCTACAGTATAGCAACCTAAGTTCTGAGACTTATCACGAGACACAATTTGATACAAGTAATGGGGGATCGGCGTATCTCGAAAATAAAGCAATTGCAAGCAGCTTGCTTAGCGATCATATAGTGCATTATTCTTTGGGTGCAGGATTGAGTAGAACAATTTCTAGGGATATCAGTATATATGGCCAGTTATTATATACTAGTCAGTTATCAAGCACGGGTATTGGCATCAATCAAGATGCGTTCAATTCTACCAATTTCCAATTTGGTATAAAGTACTATCCATTTAGATAGAGCAGTGGCTTAGAGTTGGATCTTATTAAGCCTATCAAGTTCTCTCTTATTTTCACGATCCTTGATGGTGTTTCGTTTGTCGTAGGACTTCTTACCTTGAGCTAGGGCTATTGCCACCTTGAAGAAGCCTCTTTCTGTTGAATAGATCTTATATGGGACAATAGCAACACCTTTCTGCTCAACCTTCCTGATGAGTTTATTGACTTCTGTCTTCCGTAAAAGTAATTTACGATCCCTTCTAGTTTCGTGATTATTCTGATTACCATACGCATACTCGGCGATGTATAGGCTTTTGATAACAATCTCACCATTGACTATCATACAATAGGCATCAGTAAGATTACCGTTGCCAGCTCGGAGCGACTTCACTTCTGTGCCAAGGAGTTGTATACCCGCTTCAAACTCTTGCAAGAATGAATATTCAAAGGTTGCTTTCTTATTTGATATTTCTACTGGCTTGAACATAGATTGAAGTAACGAGGGCTTGGTTGTAAAAGTTTCATTGAAATTTATCTTACAATAAATTTACGTCGAAATTCGTGTAAAACACTTTCAGAGAGATTATTATATATTATCAATTGTTTTAATGTGATATTTAGTGTATTTTTATAGCATTTGATACCAACCTAAATGCTTCTTTTCTGCGTTTATCTAGTAGTATATGGCATTTAGAGACCACTTTTATTAACAGAAAATTGAATCCCATGATTATTTTCAGTTTGGCGGTACTGTTCTTGCTTGGAATTGGCGAGAAAGTACTACAGAAAGCTTAATCTAAAAAGCTAGGTGTCAGCATCAACAGTGCTGGCACTTTTTTTTACTTCACACTTTCATACATTGCCTTGACATCTTCAAGACTAAATGTACCAACAAGAGCAGTCTGAAAGATATATTCATTACTGCCAGCAATCCTTACATATCGAAAATCATAGTCTTCTTTGCCGTCTATATCTTTCTTGTAAACGAACCCATTGGTTTCTTCAGATATTACACTGTCGAAGTAAGCGTCTCGCTTGAC
This sequence comes from uncultured Saprospiraceae bacterium, assembly GCA_938041445.1. Lineage (GTDB taxonomy): Bacteria > Bacteroidota > Bacteroidia > Chitinophagales > Saprospiraceae > JAHDHH01. The sequence goes on along the minus strand of CALISO010000092.1, from coordinate 7,436 downwards.
TTCCTTCAGCAATTTTGAAGCTATCTCACTTGCATCAGTAAGTATTGCCTCGCTACTTGTTATCTGGATAGAGTATGCTTCTCCTGCCTTGACGGTGACATCCTTCATAAATCCAAGATCATCACTCTTGATTTCAGCTTCCGCTGGAGCCTTAATCTTGATAGGCATCCCATACTTCATCAAGTCTAAGGCCTCAGAAGCTTGCTCTGACTTACAGCCAATAATGAGAAATAGTAAGATAAAGACCAATGGATACTTACCAAAAATATAGTTCATAGGTTTGATTGTTTAGACTGACTGAGTTAGATAGGTTATTGGATTGCTCCATTTGTAAGAAAGACGAAATATACACAATCAATAATTAAATCTTACTGTGGATTTTTATCAGATTCATTATTCCATTAATATTGTAAAATACAATCACCAATATATCCATAAATGATACAGCGTATACAGACAGTATTTTTAGCACTTGCAAGTGGATCATTCTTTGCTCAGTTTGGCTTACCATTTCTTTCTACGTCCAATTCTGATCAAGGTTTTTTCAATGATCTGGTGTATAACATCAGTGACAATGTTGGATTGCTTGTTGTAGCAGTGCTTGGTGGTCTTATTAGTGCCTTAGCGATCATATTATACAACAATAGACCACTACAGTCAAAAATCACTTACGTAGCGGTCTTGCTTGCGATCTTGCTTCCAATACTCGCAGTAGTGTTATTATTTCAAGGTGGGTATGCATTGCCTGTTGATGGTAATTACTCCTACGGAGCAGGACTTTTTCTTCCTGTCATATCGATAATATTACTCGTACTTGCTGCTAGATTTATCAATAAGGATGAGAATCTTGTAAGAGATTCAGATAGGTTGAGATAAAAAAAAAGAGAAGTAATTTGTCATTACTCCTCTTCATATAATAAGATTGAATTGATTGTCTTATTAGCTTACTCAGTTTTCACTTTAGCTGAGTAGTTGATTTTTAGTTGATTGGCTTTTCTCAGTTCTGTTTTGATATCTGTTACAAGACCCATTGTAACATCACCATCTACTTTCAGTGAAGAAGTAATACCAGTTCTTTGCTTCTCAGGCACACCAGCTCTGTGTTCTTCTAAGAATAGAGGAATATCATCTATTGCAGAAATTTTATCGCCTAATTGTAGTCTTGGACTTGTACCATACTGAGCTTGATACTGCTCTTGCGGCTTTCCGATGTATAGGAAATTGACAAGAGATTTCTTTTCCAATTTCGTTAACTCCGTTGCCGCTGGTACATTGACCGCTACTTTCAGAGTTGAATCCCTCATTACTGTTACAACCATAAAGAAGAATAGTAGCATAAAGATGATATCAGGTAGAGAAGCCGTTGATATCGCCGGTTTTGATTTTCCTCTCTTTTTATTAAACTTAGACATATTTCAATCTGGTTTTAATCTATTAAATATAACTCCTTACTCTGCACCAAAGTCTGTAGGCTCCGCCTCTGACAGTACGAGTGGGATGATACTATTGATCTCCTTTTTCTTATCACGTGGGAGAAACTCATAACTTTTCTGATATTTCTTCTGAGCTTCATCTTCTCGCAGTTCTCTATAGGCTGCTTTGAGTTCGTTGTATACTTCTAAGTATGTAGAATACTTAGTACCTCTATCATTTCTAAGAGAGATAATTGCTTTTTCTGGTTTCTCAGCTAGATCAGGTCTATTCTCAGGGTTTCTGATGAATTCTCTAGCTCTTTCTCTTAGATCACCTACTTCAGCTGGCTCACCTCTTACAAGGAGTGCATTATCAGCATTTACTAGTACAGAGAACACATTACGCTTATTAAGTGTCAATGTCTCAGGTGGTTCCTCCGACCAAGGTGGAAGCTTTACAAGTACCCCTTTATCAACATCTATGGTAGTCGTAACTAAGAAGAATATTAATAGTAGGAAGGCGATGTCCGCCATCGATCCTGCATTGATTTCATTACTTAACCTTTCCTTAGCCATAGTTATGCTTATTTAAAGAGGTTAACAATCTCTAGTATCACTGTAGTAATTACAGCAACTACCGCAAGTATGATTGTACATTTGATACCACCACTGATGAACTTACTGACACCTGGGCCCACACCAAACTTTTCTGATACTCTGCCTACGATTCCTGCTGTCTCAGCACTAGAAGATGAGTAGAGTACAAAAAATAGTCCTAGTAGGAGCACAGCACCTATCAAGACGATCATAGAACCTTTAGGGTTAGTGACTAATCGTCCTAATCCAAAGAATGCCCACAATGCTGCAGCAAGACCTGCTAGTATCATTGGTAGAAGTATTGCAGCATTGAAGAAATCAAAACCATTACCACCACCACTTTTCAATACTTGGTTGAGGTCAGTACTGCTATCAAAGCCAGCAGATCCCATACCACCCATTACTGAGCCAAATACGATAGCAACAGTAATCACTCCTAGTAATAGGGCGAACAGTTGTCCTCGCTTGAGAAAGAAATTATATAATCCAGTCATAATTTTTACGAATTAAAGGTTTAGAAAACGAGTTACAATTAAGTACGTTGGATTATTTCCAAACACCGTTTCTAGCCATTACATCTACTAAACCGATAGAAGCATCTTCCATCTTGTTGACGATTCCGTCAATCTTAGAGACGATGTAATTATAAAATACCTGAAGGATAATTGCCACTACTAGACCAAATACTGTAGTCAATAAGGCTACTTTGATACCTCCGGCAACAATTGATGGTGATATATCACCTACTGCCTCAATTTTATCGAAGGCTCCAATCATACCAATTACCGTTCCCATAAACCCGAGCATCGGTGCAATGGCAATAAATAATGAGATCCATACAAGTCCTTTTTCTAAAAGTCCCATTTGGACTGATCCATAAGAGACAATTGCTTTTTCTACTGCTTCTGGACCATTAGGAGCATTTCTCAATCCTTCATAAAGGATAGATGCTGTTGGGCCAGGAGTTGACTTAGCAACTTCTTTAGCTCCCTCTAGGTCACCATCTGCTAGTCTTTCATCGATTCTATTGATGAGTTTATCAGTATTCGTTGTAGCGATGTTCAATGTGATGATTCTCTCGATACAGAATGCCAATCCTAGGATAAGACACACAAGTACGATACTCATAAATCTCCAATCACCTTCAATAAATTTTTCTTTTAATACTTGGAAAATTGATCCAGCTTCAGCAGTTTCTGCCTGCGCTAAAAGATCTAAAGCACCTACTGTTGATAAGACGCCGAATAGTACAAATAAGACAAGTAATTTTCGCATGATTTCTTGGTTTTCTAAATTCAATTAAGTGGTTGAATGGTTAAATTATTATTGTGTTTCTAAAAGTAGAAATTTCATATTTATCGACACTCACTTCCTATGCTTTTATAAGCAATCCGACATTAAATTCAAATATGGAATAAGGAATAATTGGAGTAGTCTTTTTGTTTTGATTTGGTGCTTTCACCTTATCGGACAACTAGTAGATGTGGTTAGCAGTAAAATAGTTGTATCCACAATGATAAGAATAAAATTTCTTACTCAAGTGATAATACGTTTAGAAATATGTTGGTAGAATCAATAGGAACAGTCTTAAGTTTTTCGTATTCCAACCAATCGTTATATGTAACTTCTTTAAGGTCACTATGCCAATCACAATACCAGTTTTTAACCATGATGTTTTGTTTGGCTTGACTTCCGTCAAAATTTGATTTGGTGATGTCTCTAAATGTCGTCACTGAGGTATCAAATGCCATATAATATTCCCCTAGGTTATTCATTACGTGCGATCCGTAAAATACTCGACTATCATCTGTGGAATGAAGTAACTCGGTAAATTCTTGCTTAAAGCCGGTGTAACCAAGACTTTTGCTATATATCATATACTGAATACTCGGCAATAAGCAAATCAATCCTAGTGCGATATACAGAATCTTTGTTTTGGATTCATTATTGTATTTCTTCGCTGAGACAATAATGGCTACCACAATAGGTATATGCATCCAATCAACGATGAAAATAGTACTGCAAATAAGCAAAATGGATAAGATCGACCATTCTAAATTGTTTTGCTTAATCTCATGGAGCACTTCAATGCTACTTACTGCCAGGATTGGGGTGAATAATAAATAGTGTCGAGGATCAAGACACATCGGATTATATCCTGAAAACGAAATCGACATCACATTTGCCGAGAGCAAACAAATCCCGATGGTCAATGCCGCTTGTGATATTCGTTGTCGCTTGTACAACGATGCAATAATCGAAGCGACAGCAATAATCAGAAAGATGTAGAGATATTCCTTAGTGATAAGAGAATAGAATCCAGAAGTCAACCGATCAATTGTTGCACTTATTGGCATCTCACTGTACGAGCAGTCATTGAAGTAACTATTATCTGTAATCGCCTTGAATCTAGAAATTGGATTTCCCGTAAGGAGATATAGTACAGATAGATAACCTGGATAGATAATCAAGTGCATTCCAATGACACATTTCCAAAAACTAATATGGGATTGGCGAAAAATATCCCTCATAAATAAGTATCCAAATAGTGGTAGAATAAGGACAACTGTACCCTTACTAAGGAATGCCAGAAATAGTCCTATGGTGAGCAAGCTTGCTGTTCCAAGTGTAGATAATTGAGGACTTGACCGTTGTCTGTAGGCGTACCAAGCCAGGAAGACGAAGGCACTTACGTAAATGTCTGGCATTAATTTGTCAGCATAGAATACATTCCATTGGAACAAGCAGTATAATCCAATAGCAGCAAGTCCAACATACCATTGCCTTTCCCTCAAGCACATCAATATGCCGAATGCGATACCTATTGACATTAGGAGAGATGGGAGTGCTGATGAATGATCATTGATGCCAAATACAGCGTAGGCAAATGCTGTCAATCCATTTATCGTCCATCGATAGCTATAGTGATTGCTCCAGTCAATTTGACCTGTGAGAATGTCATTTGCCATACGAGCATAGACCATGTCATCCACACCGAAATGTCCGTAATAATATCTAAAGTGGCCAAGCAAAAGGTATAGCGCAAATGCGAGTAATATCCAAATCCAACCTTGCTTATACCAACGGTCTTTCATTACTTCAAATGTATTGAATAATCTCTGATTGACATTTAAGTTTCACATATGTTACATTCATAAATATGTCTAAAAAAGCTGCATCTTTGTAAGCTATGCAAGAAGTAGGCTACTCTTATCTCGAAGAACTCAATGAAATCCAACGCCAAGCTGTCCAAGCGACTGAAGGTCCAGTTATGGTGATTGCCGGTCCTGGGTCTGGTAAGACTAGAGTATTGACTTATCGGATTGCTCACTTAATTAACTCAGGAGTCGCTCCTTGGAATATTCTAGCCTTGACCTTTACCAATAAAGCGGCAAGGGAGATGAAGGACCGGATAGAGCATGTCGTTGGCTCAGGAGCTCGTAAGGTGTGGGCAGGGACATTTCACTCATTATTCAGCAGGATACTCAGAGTAGAAGCGCATCGTATCGGTTACCCAAATGACTTTACAATCTACGACACCGACGATTCTAAGAGTCTCATAAGAGAGATTATTAAGTCTCTCAACTTAGATACTAAGGCTTATAGTGTAGGTGCAGTCAGATCAAGAATATCTACCTCTAAGTCCAATCTCATGTCCCCTAAGGCATACGCCAACAATGAAGACCTATTGGCACTGGATAAGATGAATCGTAGACCGATGATTTTCAAGATCTATGAGTTGTATGTTAAGAAGTGTAAGCGAGCTGGAGCGATGGACTTTGATGATCTGCTATTGCAAATGTTTACTCTGCTCCTTAAGAATCCTGATAATGTAAGAGCTAGATATCAGTCACAGTTTACATATGTGATGGTTGATGAGTTTCAGGATACGAACTCGCTACAGTACGAGATACTCAAGCTACTTACAGTCTACCAAGATAGTCCCAATAATGTCTGTATCGTCGGTGATGATGCACAGAGTATCTACTCATTCAGAGGTGCGACGATAGAAAATATCTTACAGTTTCAGACTGATTTTCCTGATGTTCAAGTCTATAAGCTCGAGCAAAACTATAGGTCAACAAATCATATTGTCGCTGCTGCAAATGAAGTAATCGGATACAACAAAAAGCAGATACAGAAGAAAATCTGGACGGAGAATGATGGTGGTCGTAAGATCAAAGTCATCAAGACAATGACAGATAGTGAGGAGGGTAGAAGAATAGCAGATACCATCATCGAGCAAAAAAATCGATTTCACTATTCTAATAAAGATATCGCCATTCTCTACAGGACGAATGCTCAATCAAGAGTATTTGAAGAGCACTTGAGACGGCATAATATCCCTTATCGGATCTATGGTGGGTTGTCATTCTACCAACGTAAAGAAATCAAGGATATCATCGCCTACATTAGACTTTGTGTCAATCCTAAAGATGATGAAGCACTTAAGCGTATCATCAATTATCCAAAGAGAGGAATAGGGAAGACAACAATGGAGAAGTTGACCAAAGTCGCCGACGATAATGAAATCAGCCTTTGGCAAGTCATTACTCAGATAGAACTGAAGGGTAGTCATAAACGGACGATAGGTGGATTTATTCAGGACATCAAAGCGATGCAGCAGAAGGTGATGGTCGAAGACGCGTATAAGGCATCGCTCTACATCGCCCAGAAGTCTGGGATCATAGAGGTGCTCAAGGCGGATAGCTCACCAGAAGGTAATAGCCGGATTGAAAATATCACTGCTCTGTTAGATGCGATCAAGGAATTCGTCGAAGATGATGAAGTCTTGCCTGGAGATGAAGCACCAGAGGATAAGTCTCTTGCTAGATTCTTGCAGACCATCTCATTGATGACTGACGCGGATCAAGAGTCTGACCAAGTTGACGTCGTTACAATGATGTCTGTACACAGTGCTAAAGGTCTTGAGTATAAGTCAGTCTTTGTTGTAGGATTGGAAGAGAATCTCTTTCCTTCATATATGTCACTATCCGAGCCAGGTCAGATAGAAGAAGAACGAAGACTCTTCTATGTTGCCATCACTCGTGCTGAAGAAATGCTGACCTTAAGCTATGCGAATAGCCGCTACCAATTTGGTAATATGCGATTCAATGATGTGAGTAGATTTGTTGAAGAGTTGCCTGCTGATGCAACGGACTCAATGGTACTAGTTAAGAAGAAAGAATTTCCACAACCAAAGATTATCGGCAATTTCAAGAAAGTCGGAGCGGGCAGGGCAGCTCTTCCTACAGTCAATGCAGGTGACTTCAAGCCTAGCCCAATGAGTCAACTCAAAGAAGGTAAAACCATCCTTCACCTAAAATTCGGCAAGGGTCTCATACTGAAAGTGGACGAACGAAAGTTTGCAACCATCAGATTTGACGAGATTGCAGGTAAGCCAGAGAAAGTCATTGCGCTGAAGTA
>CALISO010000091.1 GCA_938041445.1 uncultured Saprospiraceae bacterium | reverse complement strand
ATTTCCCATTCTGGGAATCTATACTTTGTACAAATAATCTTGACATATTCGGAGTCTAAGTTCAAGATCCTCTATGGTTGTGAGATTTCTTCCTCTATTTTCCAATCAATTGTGTATCTGGCAAGTATACAGGAATCGATTGCGTAGTATAAATACTCCTGTTCCTTTTCCAAAAATTTATGCAATATTCTCTTTGATAAAAAATTTCAAAAGAAGATTGACTATTTTTAATTTTTGACGTCATAAGATTATGCACTATACACATCATGCAATAAACAACTAGACCATTGAATATTACAATCTTATCCAGAAATGCAGCTCTATATAGTACCCAGAGTATGATCAAAGCCGCTAGAGAAAGAAATCACTTTGTGAGAGTTATAGATTACTCCAATTGTGACTTTGTTATTCGTAACGGAAAACCTGATGTGGAATATTTTGGAGAATCATTATATGACACGGATGCAGTCATCCCTAGGATTGGTGCTTCATTTACTAAGTTAGGTGTTGGTCTTCTCAGACAGTTGGAAGTGATGGATATCTTCTCTGTCCTCAGTTCTCGAGCCTTGTCCAATAGTCGTGACAAATTGAGTTGTCTCCAGATACTTGTGAAGAATGACCTGCTTGTACCTCACACATTGATCCTACATAATGGACATATGTATGATGAGCTCGTTGATACGATTGGTAACTATCCTGTTATCATAAAACTGATAAGCGGTACACATGGGATCGGAGTACTGAAAGCAGAATCTCGAAGTCAAGCAGTCTCTCTACTTGAAACTTTCAACAAGACTAAACAGAAGGTACTTGTACAAGAATTTATCGAAGAGGCAAAAGGCGCTGACTATAGACTGTTTGTCGTTGATGGAGAGGTAGTTGCAGCTATGAAGCGACAAGCCAAGGCTGGAGAATTCAGATCGAATCTACACCGAGGTGGATTTGCAGAAGCAATCAGACCTACAGAAGAAGAAAAAGCCGTAGCATTGAAAGCTGTAAAACTCCTTGGATTACATGTCGCAGGTGTTGATATGCTCAGATCTAATAGAGGACCTATGATACTCGAGGTAAATGCTTCACCGGGCCTAGAAGGAATCGAAACGACTACAGGCATTGATATCGCAGGTAAGATTATCCAATTTATCGAAAGATCAGTTCAATATGTCTAACCAGTCTACTCCATTGGTTATTGATGGTACTGAGATAAATCCTGGTGAATACAAGATTGTCAAGATTATTGCTGGTAGACTACCATCTGACAATCAAATCTCAATACACTGTCATATCTATAGGGGTCGACAACCTGGTCCAGTGATTCTCTTGCAAGGTGGTATCCATGGAGATGAAATCAATGGGATCGAAACCTTGAGAAGAGTCGTTAGTAAAAATACATTGAAGCGAATCACTAAAGGTACAGTGATCGTTATTCCACTCCTTAATGTATTTGGATTTATCAATTTCTCAAGAGAAGTACCTGATGGTAAGGATATTAATCGGAGCTTCCCCGGATCTTCCAAAGGGTCACTAGCATCTAGGATTGCAAGTAAGCTTACGCAAAAAATCATTCCACATGTTACGTATGCGATAGACTTCCATACAGGCGGTGGTGATCGATACAACTATCCTCAAGTAAGATTCTCTAAAGGCAATATTGAGTCAGAAAACATTGCAAAAGCATTTGGGGTCAAGTATCTAATCAATAAATCCACGATCTCACATTCATTTAGAAGAATTTGTAAGAACCGTAAAATTCCTATGGTGGTATTTGAGGGAGGTGAAGCATTCAGAATGGATAACTATGTCATCGACCATGCTTCAAGGGGTATCCGTAATGTCCTCAACTACTTTGGGATGCTAGATTATGAAGACTCAATCAGCGGCAAAACAAAGTATTTATTCAAAAAAACTATTTGGCAGCGAGCAGCATATGCTGGACTATTTCAATGGACTAAATCTTCAGGGCAAGCAGTCAAAAAAGGAGAAATTATTGGGCATCTTAGTGACCCATACGGCAATAAATCATTAAAAGTCATCGCTAAAAGGGATGGACATATTATTGGACATAATAATGCATCAGTTGTCAATCAAGGAGATGCGTTATTTCACATCGGATATGAAACAGAAACTATACATGACACGTAACCTTTACTTGATCATTATTCTATTGACCAGCATAGCCAACCTTAACGGTCAAAATGAAAAGATGCAATCAAATATCGATCGCATTTTAGCAAGCAAGGAACTGAAATATAGCAATATCACAATGACAGTGATAGATATCGAAAGCGATACTATAGATGCATCAGTCAATCCCTACACTATGGCTATACCAGCCTCATCACTTAAGGTTGTCACTACTCTATGTGCTATGGATATTCTCGGAGCTGACTATCAATATGAAACTACTATTGCATATGATGGCACGATACAAGAAGGAGGTACACTTAAGGGAAATGTATATATCATTGGTTCTGGTGATCCAACATTAGGTGCAGGCAAGTTCGAAGGTAATGAGCGATATGAGGAGCTTCTGACCATTATCAGCAATGAGATAAAAGGAGAAGGTATTACCTGTATAGAAGGCAAGATTATCAGTGATGAATCTATCTACAATAGTTTTCCGATTGCACCTACTTGGCAATGGAATGATCTAGGTAATTATTACGCAAGTGGAGCATGGGGTATTAATGTCAATGAGAATAAATACACAATTTACTTTTCGGATAGAGGTACAGTTGGTAGAAGACCAACATTGAAGAGCCACTACCCTACTGTCAACAATATTGAATTCAGTAATGAGGTAGCAGTTGATAGTGCTCACACGGGTGACCAAGCTTATATCTTTGGTGGACCTTATGACTATACTAAGCGTATAGTCGGTACTATCCCTTCAGGTGAAGGTACATTTGCGATTAAAGGCTCTATACCAGAGCCACCAAAATTCTTGGCCTATAAAGTGGAAGGCGATCTTAAGAAGCACGGAATTCAAGCTCAAGGTTATGATGTAATCTTCACACCACATAGACCATTGATCAATGAGACCGTGATTCATCAGTTCAAATCCCCAACAGTTACAGATATTGTCAAAAGAGCAAATCTTGAAAGCAACAATTTGTACACTGAATCTTTGCTTAAGTCGATGGGATTTAAAGTGAGAAAAAGTGGTTCCGGACAATTAGGTATCTCAGCAATCAATAGATATCTAAATAAACTCAAGGTGAATCATGATTGCTTAGTCATGCATGATGGTAGTGGTCTATCAGCACGTAATAATGTCTGTAGCTATATGATGGCAGATTTTTTAAGAGCTTATGTGATAAAGAATGGATTTGATCATACAGCAAGTTTACTGCCTGTAGGTGGTAGAACGGGTACGGTCAGAGGACTATTCAAGCAATCGGGTGCTGCAGGAAATGTGTATGTAAAATCGGGCAGTATGAGTTCAGTACAGAGTTATACTGGAATCATGATGACTAAAAGCGGGAAGCAAAAATCCTTCTCATTAATAGTCAATGGCTTCAGTGTAAAAGGGAGCACTATCAGAGCTAAACTAGAAAAAGTAATGAAGGAAATCTACCTTCATGGCTAAGATCAATTAGATTAAATGTTAATGTTGTAGTTTTATGGTTAATGACGATAAAGCTTTTCATATCAATATTAAAAATAACTCTGTGCATTCTCACACTGCTACTTGTGCAGTGTTGTACAGGTCCTGATAAGTCAACTCCACAACTCTCAAGACCCCAGGCTCAAGTCGAGGAGATTGTAAAAGAAGATCCTGTGCCAGTTGCCAAAGATTCGGAACGGACCTCATGGCAAAAACCTGAACTCATCATTCAACAGATGGGAAACATCAGCAATAAAACAGTTGCCGACATCGGAGCTGGAACCGGATACTTTTCATTCCAATTAATGCATAAGGCTAAGAAAGTAATCGCTATAGATATTGACGAAAATATGATTGCATTATTGGATGCTTTTATGGGGTCGTTAAGCGAAAAAATGTCTGAAAAAATAGAAACACGATTAGCATTACCCAATAATCCTTTACTCAAGAAAGACGAAGCCGACATTGCACTATTTGTCAATGTTGTACCCTACATGCAAGATCGAACGGCCTATTTCTCTGACTTAAAGCAAAACTTAGCTGATAAAGGAATGGTGATGATAGTCGACTTTAAAACTCGGCGCTTACCTATAGAAGCGCCACCATATGAAGAAAGAGTACTACCTCATATTGTAGAAGAAGAGTTATACAATGCTGGATTTAGTCGTGTATACATAGATGATAGTACACTTGATTATCAATACATTATCACAGCACAATAGTGAACACCAAATCAGTTAGATTTAAAGATCTTTTCTTTAGACACCTTGAGACCTGTTTAATTAGATTAGATTGATGCTGCCCAGTAAGACACTTTTATAAGCTCGACTTACAGGAATGACCTTATCCTTAATGACTACCGTATTATCCTTAAAGTCTTTTATCCATTGCATATTAATGATATAAGATCTATGCACTTTCAAAAATCTTGGATTAGTGATTTTACTATCTAACGACTTCATCGTATCGTGGAAAATGTAAGTCCCATGACTTGTAATGGCTTTAATGTAGTCACCTACATTCTCGAAATATAGAATATCTGGATATCCAAGTCTAATGTATTTGCCATCTGTCTTGATGTATAATTCATGCATCTCACTGGCAAGAGATACAGCATTCCTCTTTTCAAGAGTTTCATTGACCTTTTCAATCGCTTTTTTAAATCGATCGGGGGATATTGGTTTCTTGAGGAAGTCAGTGATATCGTATTCATATGCTTCATAAGCATACTCAGTATTTCCTGTTGTGAATACGACTTGAGGAAGATTGGGGATTTTCTCTACTAGATCTAGACCTGACATTCCAGGCATATCTATGTCCAATAATATCAAATCTACTTCTGCAGACTTTATAGATTCAAGAGCATCTTCTCCGTTCTCATACATACCTATCAAATCTAGTTCAGAATACTTTTTACACAGCTTCTCAAGTGACTTTAAAGCCATTATTTCATCTTCAACTATAATTGTCTTAATCATCCCTATCAACTAATTTTCTTTAATTGTTCAATTTCTGTCTTTATTGCAGGTAAAGTCCCTACAACTTCTTGATACAACTCTCCACTGTGAGAATCCAACCATTCTATACTACCAATTGTAGATTCCTTCTCGATTTGCTCACTCAATTTTGTCAGTCTCGGTAAACCAACCATTGTAAAGACCGGCTTGATCTTATGAGACATCTTTCTGACCAATTCACGATCCTCTGCCTTCACTGCATCTAGTAAACTGCTACACTGACCTTCAATCATATCAACATAAATCTCAAACATCTGTAAGGCATACTCAGTATCATTACCATAAAGGTTATCTAAGCATACGCTATCGAGGACTTCACTATATTTATACATAGGTAAGAAGTGTGTTCGTTTGTTCTGATTGTAGAATATAAGTAAGATACTATATTCTAAATATAATATTTTATAGAATCGAGATTTAAAAATTCTATCTACTCAAATATATAACAACCCAATTAAACCATATATATCTAAAATATAAAACCAGTTGAAATGGTTGGTTAGATTGTTGGTGGCATTGATAATTTCTCATATTTTTAACAAATCATTACATTTCAACATCCAATATGGCTGAGTTTCAAAGTAGTTTCCTTCTAGTTGATGACGATGATCCTACTAATGTGTTTCACAAGTATGTATTAGAGAAGGCTATTTTGAATTCTAAAGTTCATACTGTTATGAGTGGTCATAATGCTCTAGATTGGCTAAATGATTTACAAAATGAACCTCCCAATGTAATTTTTCTTGACATTAATATGCCAATTATGTCAGGGTGGGAATTTTTACACCGGTTACAACAGTTTTCACAGGAAAGATTGCCAAACAGAATTGTTATCTTTCAATCTCATCCTCCAAACACAGAACAAGTAGGTATAATAAACAACCTAAAGTCTGAAATAACTTTTCACCAAAAACCATTGACCCTAGAGTGGATAAGTAATAATATTAAAGCGACTGATGAATCTTCTACCTAAGCGGAATGGACAATCAAAACGTTTTAAATAATAACAACAGATTATTCTGATTATGAATACCAAGACCTTAAAGCATATTCTCCTTATAGATGACGACGAACCAACTAACTTCTATCACTCAATGATGATTGAAGAAAGTGGATTGTGTAGTAATATCCATGTCAAAGACTCTGCAGTGGAAGCTTTAAAATGGCTTAAAGATGAAGCTAACCCAATTCCAGACTTGATATTTTTAGATATCAATATGCCAATTATGAATGGTTGGGAATTCTTAGATGAGTACAAGTCTTTCCCAGAAGTAAAAAAAGCAGATATAGTGGTAATAATGCTGACTACATCTCTTAATCCAAATGACAAGGAAAGGGCTAATCAAATGCAGGAGATATCGTCGTTTATGAACAAGCCTCTAACAATTGATAATATCCAAAAAGTGGTAAGTGAACAATTCGCTAAGTAAAAAAATAATCTACGGTTACAAATACTCAGTGGAAGAATCTATAACACCCTGTGCCTTATCTCCGGCTAGTTTCTAAATTGTGTGCTAGATTGTACAACACCACTTGATCAAAAAATAAATCAATATTATTATTTAGGCTCCTATCCATTGGTACAAAACACTGTGCATTGACTAGATGTGTACCATTGGTTTGTATCACAGATTTTGACACGTAGTGTTCATTATATGATATTCTGAATGTCCGTTTATAACCATCTTTAATTGACTCCACCTCGGAATAGTCCAATGAGGCTCCATTTACCTCTAGCATACTTTCAATATTTGACTCTGTCATATCCCTAAACATTGAGTCAGATTCCATATTTACATATATAGGTAATTCGTAATATGTTACTGTGTATTTAGTATCAAAACTATCTTTTTCCACAGACTTGTAGATATTAAGATTGATATCTCCTATACTTGTAAGTGCTACATCTGTACTACCTCGCATAAGGACGGGTGATCGGAATTCCATCATCCCATCTAGACTACGGTATGGGTACCAATCATCAGAAAGTAGTACAATACCAAATACGCAAATAATGAGATACTTTATCATATGCATATATACGAGACAGATAGCGATATTATTGGGTGTCACCTTGTTATTGTGTTGTAAGTCGGAGCCAGAAATTGTCACCTATGAGGACAATAGCGAATCCAATTACTTCGAAGATTATGAATCTCCTCGCTTCAAATGGGGACTCATCGATACAAATGGAGTCGAAGTACTAAAAGCGAGATACGATGATATCAAGGATCCATTTGATCTAAATCATATACCTGCATCACTAAAAGGTAAATGGTCATATATCAATGTAAATGGAAAGCCACTGTTTCCCCATCAATTTAAGTCTGTAGAATCCTGGTCAGATGGTGCTGGATGGGCACAGAACTTTGACGATAGTTATCACATTATTACTGATAATTCAATTTCAGATACTATTAAGGCAGAAGCAGTCAGACCGTTCAGTGAAGGACTTTCGGCCATCAAAGTCGATGGTAGATGGCATTACCTCAATAAACAAGGCGAAAAAGCAATGACCACTACTTACAACAGAGCAGGCCAATTCTCTGATAATCAAGCAATCATAAAAATGCCTCAAGGATATGCAGTCATTGACAATAATGGTGACTATGTACTACAACCAGGTTACACAAAAATCAAGAAAGACCTAAACGGATATGTAGCGAAGAATTCTGATGGTTACTCTTACTTTGGTAAAAATGGTAAGTTGAAATGGAAGCAAACTTATGAGCAAGCGTCCACATTTAATGGACAATATGCCTTGGTCAAATCAAATGGGAAGTATCAAATAATTTCAAAGCACGGTAAAGTGATTTCAACCCTACCCTATGACTATGTCACAAGTGCAGGTGAAGGATATTGGAAGTATAGGCAAGACCAGTTATGGGGAATACTGAACGCAAATGGTCAGGTTATCAAAGAACCAGCATTCATTGATGCTTACCAATTTGAAGAAGGATTTCTAGTTGCTGCAATTGGTGCAGACAAATGGGGCATCGTAAATAGGAATATGGAGGTCATTGTCCCGTTCGACTATCCTCTATTATGGTCATTCAAAAATGGATATGCAAGGATCATCTCTGAAGGATTCATCCAAGTTATCAATAAAGAAGGTGAGATATTACCCAACATCCAACAAGTAGAGTTGAGAGACTTCCACAATGGTCTTGCGAGGTTTCAAAAGTACCCTAGTTTTCAACAATAGAAGATAAGACATTTGCTTAAGCGATTATATTGGGCGGTTAATCGATAACTAAAGGTAAAATACATCAGCAAGTCTTAATTTCAGCTTATAGATGACGTATCTGAAGATATTTACCGAAAGTATAAAACAAGCCTTCTCAGCATTGGCTACTAATAAGCTGCGTACAATACTCTCATTGCTAGGAATCTTGATTGGGATATTCAGTATCATCGCTGTAATGAGTGCAGTCGACTCTCTAGAAGAAAATATCAAAAGCGGTTTCAAAGAGTTAGGTTCAGATGTTGTCTATATAGATAAAATGCCTTGGACTGAGGATCCGAATCAAAACTATTGGAAGTACGCCAAAAGACCAGATCCTACATTCAAAGATTACAACGCAATTAATGAAAGATCCAAGCTGGCTGAATTCGCAACCTTTGTCATATTTAACGGAGGAAAGACTATCTTCTATGAAAACAACTCAGTTTCAGACGCCTTCATAATGGGGTCCACATATGAGTATATCCGACTAGGCTCAGCCAATATCGAGAAAGGAAGATACTTTACTCAAATGGAGTATGATAGAGGTACTAATGTGATGGTGCTCGGTGCCGAAGTTGCTAATAGTCTCTTTGAAAATAAAGAAGCCATTGGTCAATACGTCAAGTTTATGGGTCAAAAATTTAGAGTGATTGGCACTTTAGAGGCTGAAGGAGATAATATGTTCAACTTCATCAACTTTGATGAGGTTATATGGATTACCTACAACAATGCTAAGCGATATATCAATGTATCAGATCCAACAAAAGTAGGAGAATTACTCTCTATCAAAGCACTACCCGGTGTAGAGATGGATGATATTAAAGGCGAATTGACGGGTATCCTCAGAGCTCAACGTCGACTGCGGCCAATTCAAGATAACGACTTCGCTGTCAATGAATTATCTATGCTAGAAAATGTGATCGGTCCTATCTTCTCAATGCTAAATATTGTTGGTGGAATTATCGCATTTTTCGCATTGATAGTTGGTATGTTCAGTGTAGCAAATATTATGTTTGTATCTGTGAAAGAAAGGACAAATATCATAGGAATCAAAAAAGCACTAGGAGCCTCAAAAGGTATTATTGTATCCGAATTCTTGATAGAATCAACAATCCTCTGTACACTTGGAGGATTGATAGGTATTGGGTTTGTAGGATTAGTGATGCGAGTGCTCAATGCTTATACTCCACTATCATTCAGTCTTTCATGGGGTAATATCTTCATAGGAGTAATCGCTTCAGTGATTGTCGGCATCATATCAGGTATCATTCCAGCAATCCAAGCTTCTAATCTCGATCCTGTTGAAGCAATTCGTCAGTAGATTATAACTAAATCTATGGTGCAAGCCTAGTTATCGTCCATCCGTTATCTTTCAACTGATACTTAATCCGATCATGATAGCGACTTGGCCTACCTTGCCAAAACTCAATGCTAGATGGATTAACTTGATATCCACCCCAATTGGGAGGCAGTGGTAATTTTTCTAGTCCTTCAAATTTAGCGGAAACTTCTGCTCTCAATTTAATGAGATCAGCCTTAGAAGAGACTACGTTTGACTGAGGAGATGCCCAAGCAGATAATTGACTATCTCTAGGCCTCGATTGAAAATAGCGTTCTGATTCTGCTTTATCTTGTCTTGATACGCTACCCTCAATTCTGATTTGTCTCTCAAGCTGGGGCCAAAAGAAAGTCAATGCCACTGCGGGGTTAGCTGACATTTGTTGTCCTTTGTCACTCTCATAATTTGTGTAAAACACAAATTGCCCTTCTACTATATCCTTGAGCAAGACTACACGACCATGTGGAAGTCCTTCTGCATCTATAGTTGCTAATATCATAGATGTGGCCTCACGTACTTCAGCCGATATAGCCTCGTCCATCCAAGCTTTAAACTGAATAATTGGGTCGTCATTACAATCACTCAAATTGAGTTCAGCCATCTGGTATTGCTTACGGATATCTGCTAAGTTCATTAATCTTCAGATTTAATGTCTACGTTAAGTGGTGATTCATCATCAGGTGAAATTGGTATCAAAGCAGGCTTTTTATTAATCACTCGATTAATCTTCAAATTAACTCTATATGCCAACCAAAACATCACGGGCACCATCACCAATGTAAGGAACGTCGCAAATGTCAATCCGTACATTACAGTCCGGGCCATAGGTCCCCATACAGCAGTACTATCACCTCCAATAAAGATATTAGGATCTAAGTCGGAGATGAGAGTAAAGAAGTTGAAGTTAAACCCTACTGCCAACGGAATCAATCCAAGAACCGTTGTAATCGCTGTCAATAATACAGGTCGCAATCTTGTTGCACCACCTTGGATAATGCTTTCTCTGACATCATCAATCGTCAAATCATAAAGACTATCAACACCATTCTCTTCTTTCTTGCCCTTGATAAGCAGATTGATATAGTCAATGAGGACTATGGCGTTATTGACCACGACCCCTGCTAACGAGATGATACCTACTCCAGTAAATATTACACTTATCGTCTCTCCAGTTAATACATAACCGATGAAGACACCAATCGTACTAAACAAGATTGAGAGTACAATGATGAACGGTGTAATCACCGAATTAAACTGAGCTACGATGATAATAAAGATTGCAAACAATGCTATTAAAAATGCATTACCTAAGAATGCCGTATCCTCAGATTGCTGTTGTTGCTCACCTGTAAAAGCATAGGTAAACCCTTCTGGAAATTTGTATAAATTAAGAGCATCTTGAATATTCCCAACAACCTCATTGGCAGTGTATCCCTCTAGTACATTTGATGATAATGTAATCATTCGCTTACCATCTTTTCTTTTGATAGCACTGTAGGTAGAAGAATATTTGACATCAGCTACAGCTGATATCGGGACCTGAGCGATCCTTCCATTTGCTGGATTCCGGAAGGTGATTTTCTGATTGAGTAAGTCAGAGACACTATTCCGCTTTGATTCATCCATTCTTAGCACAATTGGATACTCGTCCTCTCCTTGCTTGTACTTTGAGATTTCCTTACCAAATACTGACGTCCTGAGTGACTCTGCAATACCATAAGTCGATAGCTCATATCGCCGTGCTGCATTCCTATCGATATTTACGAGAAGTTCAGGTTTTCCAAGTTTGACATCTGCCTTGA
Source organism: uncultured Saprospiraceae bacterium (assembly GCA_938041445.1). GTDB lineage: Bacteria > Bacteroidota > Bacteroidia > Chitinophagales > Saprospiraceae > JAHDHH01. Next base: position 9,114 of record CALISO010000091.1, on the reverse strand, counting down.
GTTCTTCTATACCTCCTATATTTTTACTCTCGATATAAGAGACAATCTTATCTGAAAAGACAATAAGAGAATCAATATCTTCAGCTCGCAACTCAATATTAATAGGCTTTCCAACAGCTGGTCCGTCGGCATTCTTATCAACAGAAATAATAACTCCAGGATAGCCTTTAACAGCTTCTCGGACATTTTCCATTATTGTCCTAGTTGACTTACCTCCTCTATCTTCAGCCTTGACAAAACTTATGGTAATCCTTCCTTTGTTAGGTGTGACACCCGGCTCAGGAGGTGCATTGGGGTCAGAAGTATTCTCACCTATCTGAGTAAGCACTGCTTCTACAATCTCGATATCTGGTTCAAGTGTTTCTATCACATCGTTCTCGATAGACTTCATCAACTCATTAGTTGCTTCAATGTCGGTTCCCATTGGAAGTTCTACGAAAACATTTACATACAATGGATCTGCTGCTGGAAAGAACTCAACCTTAGGCTGACTTATTACTAACATAACAATAGCTGCCACTAATAATCCAAAAGTACCAATGAGGAATAGAATAGGCATAATTCCACCTAAGGCAAATGATACGAATTTATAGTAGACCCTCTCTAACACTGGAAGGACCTTATTCTGAAACCCAAAAGATGCTGGTCGAAGTAAGAAGAAATTGACAAGAGTGACTATAATCGTTATTCCAAGGAGATTTCTTAACCAATTCACTCCACCAAGATGTGCTAGCGCAGCGATAAGTAACATCACAATTACTCCTATCATAAAGTTTCTCACCTTACGTCTTCTGAGCTGTCTATCATCCAGTCGCTCATCTATTTTCATAAATTTAGAGGTGAAGACTGGATTGATCACCAAGGCAACAAAAAGTGAAGATGACAGGACGATAATAAGCGTGATAGGCATATACTTAAGGAACTCACCCATAATCCCAGGCCAGAACGCCAATGGAACAAATGCTGCTAATGTCGTAGCTGTTGATGCGATGATTGGCCATGCAACTTCTCCAGCACCGTACTTAGCTGCTTCTTTATTTTTATACCCATTCTGCATGTATCGATAGATATTCTCTACCACAACAATTCCATTATCTACGAGTAGCCCCAACGCTAATATGAGTGAAAACAAAACAACAATATTCATCGTAACACCCGTCATATGGAGGATCAATATCCCCATCAACATACTCAGTGGTATGGCCATACCAACAAACATGGCATTTCTCAATCCAAGAAAAAACAACAAAACTAAAACCACTAAAATAACACCGGAGATAATACTATTCTCTAAGTTAGAAACCTCTGTCCGCGTAGATACTGATTGATCATTAAATAAACTGACCTTAAGATCAGGAGGAAGTAAGGTTGTTGTCTCTTCAAGAATTACTTTTATTTCATCTGATGCTGCGAGTAGATTCTCACCACGTCGTTTGATCACATCTAGAGAGATGACTGGCAATCTATCAGACCTTGCATAACTAGTTCTACTTTCATAACCAAAGTTGACATTGGCAATATCTTTTAGATAAACTGGCCGCTGATTTTCACTCTTGACGATCATATTTTTAAGCTCATTGACATCAGTGAATTGTCCAACAATTCTAACAGCTCTCTTGAACTTATCCATTACCATTTCTCCACCAGACATTGTAAGGTTTTCGGATTTTACAGCGTTTTCAACGTCATTAAAAGAGACTTTGACAGACTCCATTGCACTCATATTGGCATCAATCTGCACCTCTCTTTCTAGATCACCTTTCATATCAACTCTCGAAATTTGACGTAGTGCCTCTACCCTATCTTGGATAAGCTCGGCATAGCCAGTCAATGCATCAACAGGATAATCTCCAGAGACATTAATGGTCATAATAGGAATCTCTGAAAGATTGACCTCAACAACCTTAGGTTCAGAAGTCAGATCTGTCGGTAATTCACTCTTTGCAAGATCTACCGCATCTTTCACCTTACGGACAGCATCCGTCATATCAACATCAGCATTGAACTCAACAATGATCACTGAGAAATCTTGAATAGATGTTGACGTTATATATTTGACCCCAGTTGTTGATTCGAGTTCAGTTTCGATTGGCCTTGAGACAAAGCTTTCTATCTCTTCTGCTGAATTACCAAAGTAAGGGGTATTGATATACACTGTTGGGAGCGAAGCTTCTGGAAATTGCTCCTTAGGCATATCATCATATGCTTGCACTCCAAAGAGCATAATCATAAAAGTCAGAATGAATACACTTGTAGCATTATCTACAGCAAGTGAAGTCAAGCTAAACTCTCTCAGTTTTTGTGTAATGGCCTCCTTAATGTTCGACATAATTGTATCTAGTTTTTTCCCTAAGGGAAATATTCTTAAATGAGGTATTCTTAATTTACTTCTCTTCTTCTTCGTCGATATATTGGGTTACAAGGAGCTCTGCACCATTAGACAGCCCAATAGCTCCTGTTCTGATAAGATTATCACCCGCTGTTAACCCATCTTCAATGATGATCGTATTATCATTAGATATCCCGGTAACAACCTTACGCTTGACTGCAAGTCCATCTGCCTCGATGTAGACAAAGTTTTCACCCGATACTTCTTGTTGTAATAGGTTAACAGGTATGGCAATTACATCTTGGATTGCCTGTTCTTTTACCGTCACTTCTGCAAGTAAATTAGGCTTGATTCTTCCACTCATACTTGATGTATTCATTTCTATTTTGAATGTCCTATTTGCTGGATCTATTCTTCTTCCGACAGAACTGATACTCTTTCTTGTTTCGATATCTAGTGCAGGAAAATACACATCCACTGTATTACCTCGCTTGACTGATGAAAGAAATTTCTCTGGGATATCAGCTTCAATCTTTAGTTGGCTCGTATTGAGAATCATCACAATGGGAGCACCAGGTCCTGCCATCTCACCTTGCTTAATAGAGACCATATCGATGACTCCACTTATTGGAGCAAAGACATTCTTCTTCGCCAACTGTGAGTCAAATGTCTTGAGAGATTGCTCAATTCTTTCTTTGTTGTTCTTTGCTTCTAAGTATTGAAGTTCAGAACCAATATTCTGCTTCCACAGTCTCTCTTGTCTTTCATAAACAGTTCTTGCAAGAGATAAGGATGTCTGTAATTCAAGTTTTTGCTTTTCAATAGTTTCTACATCGACTGTAGCTATGAGTTGTCCAGCTTTGACATAGTCACCTTCATTTACAGAGAGAGAGATGATTCGACCGCCTGTCTCGCTACTAGCCATACCAAGATCATTGGCAGTGACATTAGCTTGGAAAGTTGAGTAACTCTCAAATGTCTCGACTTCAATTGCAGAAACTTCAACTGGCACCTTTGGCTTTTTTGCAGTAGGATCTAATATTTGAAGCTTTGCTGATAATTCCTCGATCTCAGTCTGCAGAGTGGATACTGCATCTGTCTTTTGCTTTAAAGCTGACTTTACCCCTTCAATTGACTCGAGGTCAAATGTATCAACTGTCGAATCTGGAGGAGTACATCCAATAGCAATTATGGCTGAGATTAGTGAAAGCAGGATGAATTGTTTCATAGTTTATATTTCTCTATTAAGATTTGTTCTGTTATTGAATATTATTTGCCAAGAGCGATATCTAGGTCAGTCTTGGTATTGACCAGTGCATAGATGGCATTGATATAGTTAGATTGGGCAGCGAATACTTCCGACTCAGCTTGATTAACTTCAAGACTAGAACCCACTCCTTCCTTGTATTTGATAAGTGTCTTATCATAGATTGATTGAGTAATTTCCAATACCTTCTCTGTGTTATCAACTGTTTTCTTTGCATTAAGATATTGGAGCTTAGCATTTGCTACTTCTACCTGTTTAGCATCAACATATTGTTGTTTTTGAATTTCAGTGACCTCTAAATTGATTTTGGAAAGTTCAAGTTGAGATTTTCTTCTTGCCCCATCATAAATAGGTACACTGAGGGCAAGACCAACGCTAAGAGATGGTAACCATCCAGCCTGATCAGAATCAAATATATTTTCCCTTTGTAGGCTTTCGCTTCCTGAAGCAAATGCAGATAAAGTAGGAAGCTTTGACTTATTGATCCGCTTAGCATCGAGTTCTTGGAGTTGGATACCGTACTCTATTTGCTTGTAATCTGGCAAGTTCTTTACATCCAATGATTCATCTAAGTCGACAGCTTCTAGCTTGAGTGTATTGATCAACATATCCAGATCTTCAGTCAATATTATTTCCTCTGCCACTGGAATTCCAATCTGCAATTTTAGAACATTCATTGCTAACTGCGCCACATTATCTAACTTAACATATTCAGTTTTGAGATTCATCAATGATAAATCCAATCGGTCTAAGTCTAGCTGTTCTACAAAACCTTCTTTATAAAACTGAGCAGTTTCATACCTGATTTTATCCAAACTAGAAATATTATTTTCAAGTGTAGTCTTATTAATATCAGTCAATAGGACATTGAGATAAGCCTTGGTAATATTGTTCTTATTCTGTTGCTTACTCACTTCACTTTTATGAGCTGTGAGTTCTCGATATAGTTCCGCAGCCTCAACAGCAACCAAATATGAGCCATCGAAGATTAACCATCGGGCATCTACTCCAGCGCTGAGGTTATGCGGTTGAAAGAAGGATAACTCAAAAGTCTCAGGAGGTCCAACATAAGACCCTGAAGGCAAAAGTCCAGTCCCTTCAAGCACACCAAATATGCTAGGAGTCAAGAAGTCTTCCACAGGTTGCTGTGGCACTATAGCATAATATTGATAGTTCACACTACCGTTGACTTGTGGGAGTCCTGTTGCTTTCAATTCATTAATCTGAGCCTCGGCCATTGCCACTTCGAGTTGATTAAGTTTAAACTCTAAGTTGGTCTCCATTCCTAAGTCAATTGCTTGTTGCAAACTGAGCTTAGTTTGAGCATTCAGCATTAAGCTAATAGAGATACAAAATAGTATCATACTATACCTTTGCATAGGTTCTTGTTTTATTGTCTTTGAATAATTGTTTCCCTTTATTTGTCATCAGCCCATGTAGGTGATAATGTATCATTTCTTTATATAGATTGACAGGTTTAATATCCTTATCAGGCATCTCCATCAATATGATATTCATTGAATTACTGACGTAGAGCTTAGCAATAATATGTGTTTGTATTTCTGGACGATAGACACCTTCGTTCTTTCCTCTTTCGATATTCAGAATAATCGTCTCCTCTACAAACCCCATATGATCATTTTGGATTAAAGACCAACTGTTCGGGTAGTACTTGCGTAAATCATAAGTAAATGAAGGTTCAAGATTATTAATAAAATCTATTACGTATCTAGCTATTCCAATCATCTCATCTACTGCATCACTTGCGACTTCTTGTATATGATTAACCACCTCCATCTCTTCAGCAATGTAGTGTTGGGTAATACGCATAATTAAATCTTTCTTACCATCAAAGTATTGATAAAGAGTCTTCTTAGACATCCCCAAGTTCTTGGCAATATCGTCCATACTCACACTCTTGACGCCATACTTAAGAAAGAGGGTCCGTGCTTTTATCAAGATTGTATTCTCGGTGCTGTTCTCCATTTAATTGGTATCAAATATACTTAAGAACACAAAGAAACTCAAAAGGTTTCTAAAGTTTCCGTCAGTTTTTTGTGGACCTCAAACAAGAATGTAAACTGAGAAATGATGGAGTAGACAAGTAGTATAAGAATGTATACATTTTGCATTGATATGCTTGTCAAAATTGATAGTTTTGTGGTAGACTACAACACTGAGTGTCATATATGAATCTACATAAATATCTATATTTAGCATTGACTGTATTTATTCTATCAAGCTGTGCTGATAGTACAAGTAAGAAATCGGCTACTGGAAAGATGGTTACCCTAAAATCGACAGAAACAGGGATCAACTTTGTCAATACAGTCAATGAATCAGCCCAAAGAAATTCGAGAGATTTTGATTACTTCTATAATGGAGCTGGTGTTGCCATAGGCGATATTGATAATGATGGTCTAGCTGACATATTCTTTACAGGTAATGATGCACCTAATGCATTGTATAAGAATATGGGAGGAATGAAGTTTGAAGATATCACAGTACCGGCAGGAGTATCTACGCGTAATCGTTGGGCTACTGGTGTGAATATGATTGATATCAATGAAGATGGCTTTTTAGATATCTATGTGGGATACGCTGGATTCTCAATAGAACCAAGAGACAAGTTTGATGAATTCTGGATAAATAATGGTGACGGCACATTTACAAATAAGGCTCAAGAGATGGGCCTACAGTTTCTGGGGAATACAATGCATACCTCATTTTTTGATTATGATAAGGATGGTGACTTGGATATGTGGGTCAATACACACGGTAACTTCCAAGGTAAGGTAACATCATACTTTAGAGAAGCGAAAGCTATGACCACCCAAGAAAGAGCTATCATCACGACGAAGTTGTTCCAAAATAACGGTGGAAAATTTACAGATGTATCGGTTGAGTCAGGCATCTATGATATCAACTTTGGATTAGGTCTTGCAACTACAGATTTTAATAGTGATGGTCTATTAGATGTGTACGTTGCAAATGACTACTTCTTACATGATTTTATGTTTATTAATCAAGGTGATGGGACATTTAAGAACGAAATAAACGATCGTATTGATCATTCTTCACACTTTAGTATGGGTTGTGATGTTGCAGATATCAATAATGATCAGATTTTAGATTTTGTTGTAGTGGATATGACACCAGAAGACCACGTGAGAAACAAGCGATTGATGGAGTCAATGGATACCGACCAATTCAATAAGCTAGTCAACGAGTTTAAATACAATCGCCAGTACATGTACAACAGTCTACAAATCGGTGTCGGTCAAGGATACTTTAATGAATCTGCTAAATCATTGGGGATTTCTCAATCTGATTGGAGTTGGGCTGCCCTATTGATGGACCTGGACAATGATACTTACAAGGACTTGTATATTGCTAATGGATACCTCAGGGACACCAAGGATAATGATTTCAGGAATATCATCAAGGAGAATAGAGAAGAAATGCGAAATCTTACGGAGGAGAAATTCCAACAATACCTAGCGTTGATACCGAGCGAACCTATCCCCAACAAGATTTACAAAAATAATGGAGGTGAAGCATTTAATGATGAAACAGCTACATGGGGTGACGGTAATGCTACATTCTCGAATGGAGCAGCTTATGGTGACCTAGATAATGATGGAGATCTTGACTTAGTTGTCAACAATATGAATAGCAAAGCCTCTATTCTAGAGAACCAATTATCAACAAATAATTTTATAGGTATTACCCTGAAAAACACAAATAACCCTTCTGGTGTATTTAACTCGAAAATCAATATATACACTGAAGGTGTAGTCCAAGAATACGAGTACTATTTCAGTAGAGGTTACCTTTCATCTGTTGATCAAAGAATAACAGCGGGAATTGGAGAAGCATCAGCAGTGGACAGTATCAAGATTAGTTGGTTAGATGGAAGTACTTCAATGATCACCAATCCAGAAATAAATACTTATCATACATATGACAAGTCTACGTTACAGAGACATTACACAAAGACTCCTAAAAGACAGGTAGCATATCTTAATATTACCTCTCAAGTACCTGATTTCAACGTCGTACACAATGAAAACCAGTTTAATGACTTTGAAAGAGAGATTTTGTTACCGCATAAGTATTCTACTTTGGGGCCAGCACTGGGTGTAGCTGACTTCAATGGAGATAGCAAAGATGACTTCTTCATTGGTAGTTCCGGTGGAAATGACTCTCAAGTATTGATTCAAGATGGACAAAGTTTTAAGACGCAGTCCTTATCAAATAGTAAAAAATATGAAGATATAGGTTGTCTGATATTTGATGCTGACAAAGATGGGGACCTCGATATCTTAGCGCAATCTGGCGGTGGTGGGGATGTCTATGAGAAACCAGAATTACTCATTGATCGACTCTATCTAAATGATGGTGAAGGTAGGTTTACTGAAAAGAGAGGTGCTATTCCATCAGACATCAGGACAAGTAGTACTGCAAGTGTAGCAATAGATTTTGACGGTGACGCAGATCAAGATATACTAATCTTTGGTCGTAACAATCCTGGAAAGTATCCAGTCAGAGAACCATCCCATTTACTTAGAAATGATAATGGAATCTTCACAGATATCACACCTAAATCATTTCAAGAGGGCCTTCCTGGAATGATTACAGATGCATTGGTCATTGACTACAATAATGACAATAACAAGGATATCCTTATCACATCAGAATGGGAAGCACCAAAAGTAATGTTGGGTATAGATGATGCACCATATTGGGATATTAAGCCTGTAGATGCGCTAAAAGATAAGTCAGGCTGGTGGTTAAGTATAACAGAAAATGACTTTGATGGAGATGGCGATATGGACTACTTATTAGGTAATATGGGGATCAACAACAAATTTAACCCAAGGGAGAAAAAACCCCTAGGTGTAATGGCCAGTGACTTTGATGAAAGTGGTTCGCTAGATATTGTTCTGACTAAGAAATACAAGGATAAAACTGTACCTGTCAGAGGTAAAGAATGTAGTACAGAGCAAATGCCATTCCTTGAAGCAAAATTTCCAACATATAGTTTGTTTGCCAACTCTAGTATAGAAGAGATACTACCAGAAGAAAAGCGGCAAGAAGCAACGAAAATGGAGGTGACTTCATTTGCTAGTGTCATACTATGGAACAATGGATCTGGCAACTATTCTACAACCGATCTTCCCTTTATGGGCCAGCAATCGCCAATATTGGATGCTGCGATTGTAGATGTCAATTCTGATGGAATAAAAGATGCAATCCTTTGTGGTAACATCATCGATACAGAACCCGAGACTCCATCTTATGATGCAGGTAAAGGTGTCATTTTATATGGTAATAAGGATCAAAATTTAATTGCTGAGTACAACGTGAATAAAACTGGATTGTACTTTAATAATAATTCGAGGCATCTAGAACCTATAAGGCTTGCCGGAAACCAAGAAGGCTTACTATATGTACCCAATAAAGGCCCCGCTCTCATCTATTTGAAGTTGAACTAGAATAGTTATCTCTTCAGATA
>CALISO010000090.1 GCA_938041445.1 uncultured Saprospiraceae bacterium | reverse complement strand
GCCTGACAATATAGATGAATAGAAAAACCAAGTATTGCAATCGAATCCAATCGTATCATTTCCAACAATGATTTGAAACATAAGTCAATCATAACACACCAAAAATGAAACCATCAGACATTAATGCGAATGAGCATGTTCCATATTTTGGACGATACATAGAGCAGGCTCCTCAGACTACCATTTTGGAAGGATTACAATCTGGCTATACTTACGTGTTGCGAATCTTAGAAAATTATCCTATTGAAAAACACGACTATCGTTATGCTGAGGGCAAGTGGACTGTGAAGGATATGGTACAACATATTATTGATACTGAACGCATATTTGCCTACAGAGCATTGCGCATTGCTAGAGGAGATAAGAGTCCTTTACCTGGTTATGAACAAGATGATTATGTCAATAAAGCGAAAGCTAATACTCGGACATACGAGTCGATACTTGAAGATTATAATTATTGCCGTGCAAATACTGTTGCGATGTTTAAGAGCTTTGATGATGAGATGTTGGAGCAGATAGGCACTGCCAGCGGTGGGCCAATGTCTGCTAGAGCTGCAGGATATATCATAGTAGGGCATGAGTTACATCATATGCAGATCCTGAGAGAGCGATACCTATAGGATGTGAGCAGTAAGAATATCTACTTTACGCAGCAATCAGTATCGAGTAAGACTATTACATTTGCTAGGATATTTTTAATAGATCAATTCCAACAAACTATGACCAAAAGGTTAATAAATACAACCAGTTTAGTGATACTCTTCGTTTTGGTTTATAGTCAACTTTGTGCCCAGAAGAATATTACAAATTACATTTTCGGTCATAGTTTGATTCACCACGAGTTTCAAGTTAATCCTACTCCTAGTCAAGAGACATCGGTGCCTCATTGGGTTCATTTTTTAGCGAATGCAGCAGGTCACGAATATTCAGTCAGTGGACAATATGGATTTTTACCACAGCACGCCAATCTACCACCCTTTGCTCAGTGGGGTTTTGACTTTGTAGAAGGTGCTTGGGATTCTGATTATGAGTCCTTTGCTGATGCAAACTTTAATACCATTCTCATTACACCAGGTAATTTTATCCAATGGCAACCACCTAATTCGAATTACCCAGGTGAATCGGTATCTCCAATAAGTGCGACCGAAGATATTTTTGAATGGTGCCTTCAACAAGATCCGGGGTTAAATTTTTATATATATGAGAATTGGCCTGATATGGCTCCATTTCTCAGCAATGGTTTTCCACCTTCTGAATCTGAGTGGAATTCGTACAATGAGAATTTGAATAATGAATTTCATAACTGGTTTTCGGACTACCATAATGCATTGTCAGAAAACTTTCCTGATGTATGTGTGAATCTGATTCCAGTAGGATCGCTAATTAGTCAATTGCTTAATACAGCTCCTTACAATCAGATAGAAGTGAGTGACCTTTATGAAGATGATGCACCACATGGACAAGCGTCTATTTATTTTTTGAGTGCTGTCATTACGTATATGGTTATCTATGAGGAGATGGCGCCATTGGACTACAATGTAGAGTCAATTATTCATCCAGTCATCGCTGAAAATTATGAAGAAATTGTAGAGACATTTTGGATTGGTCTAAATGAGTTTTCAATAAACAGTGCTGGCGAAGTGTTTTGTGATGATCCACCAGTCTTAAGCTCAATCTCAGAAACAATAGATAGTCAGAACTTAGTTCTTAGACCAAATCCAGTGAGTCAATTCATCAATATTGATAGTCAGCTGAATGCGTCTAAAGTAACAATCTTTGACGTTTATGGTGATAGAGTACTAGATGTTAATTTAGATCAAATTGATCAAGCTAGCATAGATGTTAGCGGTTTGGAAAACGGGATGTATATCCTTTCCATCACTGATGAAATAAACACTAGTTACAGCCAAAGGAAATTTGTTAAGCAATAGATTCAACACTCTTTTGCCAAGATAACCTACACCACAGCCCCAAACCATATCAGCATATATGCAGAGGGCATATTCTCAATAAGTGAGAATTTATTTATTGCAACTTCAAAATTTGAAACAGTCGTTCGATGATCTTTGATGTATAATTCATCAAACAGATCATACAATGCTCAAGCTAGCTAGATTAAAATTTGTGCTATTAGTGATGATGTTAATCTTGTGTTCTAGAGTAACGATTGCTCAAGACTATGTAGACATTGTCAAGTTGAACTATGCGTATGCTCCGATAAGTACATTTGATAATTCTACAGAGGGCAATTCCTTACGGATTATGAGCGGTGACCTGACACTGCCAATTGTGATCAATAGACGGACGGCATTACTCACAGGAGTTGCATTCGAGAATATTCGTTCTTCTTTCAACCCTAATCGAATTGAAGAATCAGTAACTAGTCTTACTGCTAAATTAGGGGTCAATGTTAAGCATAATGTACGCTGGAGCGGGACATATATGTTCCTACCAAAACTTTCTTCTGACTTACAACAAATTACTAATCGAGATTGGCAGATTGGAGGTATCGCATTGATGAAGTACGTCAATAGTCGTCACCTAAATTACAAGTTTGGTCTGTATGTGAATGCTGAATTATTCGGGCCACTTCTTGTTCCACTTTTTGGAATATACTACACAAGTCCGTCGAATAAATTCGAAGCTAACATTCTCTTGCCTCTCTCTTTAGACTTGAGTTATTCGATTGGACAACAGACTCATATCGGGTTAAAATTTAATGGAGAGGTAAGAACTTACAATCTCCATACTCCCGTTGAAAATGAATCTAAGCGTTATCTAGAAAAGAATTCAAACGATCTATATACCTATTTCCAATATGCAATGAAAAATGGAGTCAATATCCAGTTGGGAGTAGGAAGATCTATAGGAAGATCTTATGGTCTATATGATGAAGAAGTACTGTTCGCAATTCCACTCGTAAAATTTGGAGATAATCGGAGTCAACTCAACAATGACTTTGCTGATAGTTGGTTATTGAAGGCAACGATGATATACAGAATTAAGATACAACAAGATACTACTGCAGTCAAGCATGAGAAGGATTGAAATATCGAGGTGAGGGTTGTATTGATAGTTACCCTTAAAAAGTAAGGCAGCTATTAGCTGCCCTACTTTTTAGGGATAAGTTTTTTCTTAAAATTCAGTACTAATTTTTTGAAAAAGCAATCGTGCAGTTGAAGAAACCTGCAGAAAGGTTAACGTCTAGGTCAGTATCACTAGCAAAGTTACCGGTTAAGGTTGTTGGATAATTCGTAATGTCTCCCATTGCAGATAGATTACCATTTACTAGAGTTCCATCCAATGTTCCTCCAAACGATGATGCGAAAGTTGTAAACTGTATTTCGTTAGCATTACCATTGGGGTGAGCTGCTATTTCTACAGAGTCGATAGATGTACTGTTCCCTGCTCCACAATCACTATCACCTGTAATCCAGATTCCAAAGTATTTAGCATTGGAAAGCATCTCGCAAGAATCTCCCTCGAATCCAGCAGGACATTCACAAGTGCCATCATCACAAATACCAGGTCCGCATTCAACACCATCGCAATTGTCAGAGCAACTCATTGCGATAGTCAAAAGAAGAAGGAAAGTAAGTTTTAAAAGATTTTTCATAATCTGTTTTTTGTGTGAAATGAAATAATGGACGAAAGTCGTAATTAATAAATAAAACGATATCGTCGATTAGTAAATAAAATTTGTACTATTGATTACGTAGGATCAGGCAAATACTTAGGTTGTGAGTATTGTTTTTTGATAGAGCAATAAACTACTAGCCTAATCTTGCTGCAGTACCTTCATTACTTCTGGCTTCTTTCTAACGGATACAGGCACACGAGATTCGTCCTTCATCAGGATATAGCCACCTTCCGATTTGATATAAGCTTGGACCTTTGAGAGATTGACTTGATGTGATTGATGTACTCTGTAGAACCCACTATCATTCAGAAAAGCATACTCCTTCAGAGTCTTACTTACTAAAGTCTTGCTTCCATCATCAAGATAGAATGTTGTGTAATTATTAGACGACTCTAGTCTGATGATATTTTTGATTTCTACGATTCTGATTTCTTCAGTTGTACTGAGTACTATCTTCTCTGGGGCATCCGAATCTTTAAGAATTTTGATCTGAGCACTGTCAAGAGGTTTGTCAGACTTCACCTTGGAAACTGCTTCTATGAGTCGCTTAGGTTCGATTGGCTTAAGCAAATAATCTACAGCTGCATACTGAAAGGCCTTAATCGCAAAGTCAGGACTAGCTGTTGTAAATATCACTTGATACTTAGAGGTATCTAAGATGTCCAGCAGATCAAAGCCTGTTCCATTATTCATATGGATATCTAGAAACAAAATATCCGCTTCTATCTCCTTGAGAAGCTTCGCTGCTTCTATCACACCTTCTGCACTTCCGACTACCTCTACTTGAGGACAATGATCTTCTACATCTGCCTTTAGTGAGGCAATTGCGAGTTTGTTATCATCTATGATTACACCTTTTTTCATATTATTTGCTTCTTATGAGTTTCTACGAGAGTATTGGCAAGAGGACTTCGACCTTTGTGCCGAGGCTAGACCCATCAGTATCAACGAGATCCTCGTACTGGATTGTTTTTAAGTGTGGTTTAAATCTGAAGTATTTTTTCAATCTATTTGTCACGATTTCTAGTCCTACAGACTTATGATTTTCTTCTTTCTTTTCTCCAGCCACCTTCCTCCCAACTCCATTGTCAGAAACTGTACAGAGTATTCCGCTACTATGTGGAGCTATAGCCAGCTTGATAGTACCCTTAGTTTTCTTCCACCTGATACCGTGTAATATAGAGTTTTCTACAAATGGCTGGATCAGCATACTAGGAATCTTTGCCTCTTGATCGATTGAAGAGGATACAAATATGTCATAGTCAAACTTGTCAGGTCTACAAAGTTGCTCGAGAATAAGATATTGATTGAGGAGCTCTATTTCTGAGGCAATGGTGACATGATCTTCAGTTGATTGATACAGCGTACCTCGCATAAGTTGGGCAAATCGATTGAGATTTTGTCTTGCTAGCTTATGCTCTCCTAAGGCGATCAACCCTTGAATAGAGTTGAGTACATTAAATAGAAAGTGAGGGTTCATTTGTAATTGCAATGACTTCAATTGTTCTTCTGCATATTGCTTCTGTAAGCTTATTCTGCTGATCCGTTCGCTATGGGCTTTTTTGACCCTATTGAGTCTCAGATTGGCAATCAATCCACCGATCACGAGCAGGAGCAAACTACCAATCAAAATATACCAAACAGCATTATTTTCTTTAGGCTTTGTTCTGATTGGGAATGGTCCTTCTAGCAATTCTATTTCCTTACCCTCATAGATGGATTTCATTTCTAATACTTGGGTGTTTTGGTCTAGGTCAAGTAGGAGTGGACTGATGATATTCCATTCCTCCCAGTCAGCATACTTTGGTGGTAGTCTGTAATAATATTTTGCAGGATTTGAAGAATACCAATCTACTGACTCAGCACTGATTCTCATCCTTGAAGTTGGCTTAGTCAATTCATAGCTTGATAGACCCTCAATGGACTCATCATCTATTGTCATCTCAGTGAAACCAAACTTTGGTGATTGCTTGGTTTCAACCGTAGCTATATATCCAACACCGATTTGGTCATAGCCAAATATCCGACCTCTAGAATCTTGAAACTGGGGGTAGAATTCGCTCATCGATGTTTCCGTCACCTCTGCCGATGTAAGTGAATATCGTTTGACATTGAATGAAGTCAGGTTGAGATAGTAGTTTTTGTAGAAGCGTCCAAATACCGCATTTGGAAATAACACGTCACCGGGTATTAAGACTGGTCTTACCCCATTATTATCAAGAATGTAAGGTCCATCATTCTCACTAATGAGTGCAAGTTTGCCATCTTTGGTGGTGAGATCAATGATATACTTATCTGTCGCAATAGTCTTTGAGCTGTTGCAGATTTTTCTCACTATCCCTTTGTCTAGGATATACCAACTGTTTTCAATTTGAACAGCTTTGACCCTTTTTTCTGATGTGATCACACCTGGGTTTCTTGAATCTGGACAGGCATTAATCGACCCTCCCGAGATCTTATAGTAGGCATCTTTAGTCACTACAAGCAGCTCGCCACTTGCATTACCTGCAAAAATGTGGGTAATCTCTTCCTTATCCCACTTAAGGAATGCCTTCCAGATATTATCCCTAGACTTGATCCAGATATTGCCTTTTGCCACAGCATACAGATTGTCGCCTTCCATCACTAGATGGGTGAATGATGGGATATCTTCAACTCGGCTCTCAAGAATACTATTGTGTCGATACAGATTGCCGCCTTTATCAAGATAGTAAAGCACGTCGCCTGCATCTTGCGCCACAGCTACCACCTCTTGCTTAGGGATCAGTAACTGGTAGGTCTGCGCCATCAAGTTTCCACCCAAGAGCAGTATAGAAAACCCAACATATAGACTAATGATATGACGCATACTGACAAAAGTACTGAAATACACCTTTGTACTCCTTATTAGCTTGCAATCAATGCAATAAGTAGGTATGACGTGTAGATAACTATCCCTGAATTTATGCCATTCACTAACCATCGATGGGTTAAACCTATCTTGGTGAGCCCAAATGCAACACCATAACTCAATGCAATAATAATTACTTGACCGACTTCAACACCAAGGTTGAACCCAAACAGACTTGTGACGAATTCCCAACCTGTATGTTGATGCATCATTGCAAATTCACTTCCAAATCCTAATCCATGAATACAACCAATAAACACAGTGACTAAATACTGGATCATAGATGGAGACCTATCTTGGTACCTTAACCCAAGGAACGCTGTAAAGATGACAGATGACAGTATTGCTACTTCGATATAGAACTTTGGTAACACAGGAGTCATTGCAGCAGAGATACCTAGTGCTAAAGTATGCCCTAATGTAAATGCTGTAATTAGGATTAGAAGTTGTCTAGGTTTATTTAGGATAAATGGAATCGCTAATGCAACGACATAGAGAAGATGGTCAAGAGCATTGGGATCAATGATATGGAAGATACCTTCTTCTATCCATATCTTGAGTAAGTCAATCATCTTTCAGATGTAAACCTACTGTGTAATGCGATCTAAGTAGAAAATCTTGAAAGCGTGAGCGGCTGCCCAACTTATGCCACCAGATGCGAATAACAGGTGGCTCACTGAATGATCAAAGAAAAACGATAAACCAAATGAGCACACTCCTAAAGCTAGTAATAAGGTGAGTACATGATTCTTGGTCGCCTTAATAGTTGGCAACAATGATACTGTAGCGAGATACACGCCTACGCAGATCATAACAAGGTCAAAGATATGATGGGAAGTATGGTTAGCTTCAGTGCCCAACCAGACAATCAATAGAGGTACCGCAAGGCAGTGCAATGCACAAGTCAGAGAGGCAACTACACCTAGGATATCAACGTTTTGTTTTGCTACTTTCACTTTGGTATCAACCGTCTAAATGAAACAATGTTGCAAATGTAAAGATTTAATTTCAAAATATTGCCTATCTGCGTTACACATTTTTGAATTCATCGTCTATATTATACCATCGTTCTAATCCAATCCATATGAAAGACCTTCAATATTTCAATATTTGTATTTTATTTATCGCAGTATTCTCATTTGGGTGTAACCCCAAATCCAAAACTCAACTCATCACTGATATATCCCAAATAACGGCAGTGAGCAAGCAACTAGATGCCAATGAGGCTAAGAGTCTGAATAATTGTGGAGCATGGGAGAACTATACACCGTCTCCGGAGAATAGTCTATGGTTTGAAGAAGAGCATATCAGACTCAATTTTCATGCAATGTATGATAGCAAGGGTGATTTACTTCTTCCTTTTGACCATATGAAATCAATGTGGTTACCAATGCTTATCGATAATGCTCACCAGCGATTTAAGAATGCACCGCAGATGAATTTGCCAGAAGGCAATAATACACCTGTCTACAGCCCAATGATCAAGTATGTTGTTGTGGCTAGTGATACACTCCCTGAGGCCAAAGGGTATTATGCACATATCGATGATGATCTAGCTTACTATATCAACAAGGGTAAGGATAAGAACAACTACAAGAAAGATGTTATCAAGAAGTATGCGATTGATGATGATTCTATTCTTAATGTGTTCGTTATGGAGGTACACCCAGACAGTGTAGCTTCTAAGACCTACAAGCAACATAATGCAGGCATTGCTCTAGGCACAAGTGTGAAGATTTCTGGATTCTATGAGGAAGATCCCAAGTGGTGGGAATATGCTTCTACATTCAATCATGAAGTAGGACACATCTTCGGACTAAAGCATGCATGGAATAAGTATGATGGCTGTGAAGACACTCCTGTACATCCTAATTGCTTTCAACGATCGAGTAAGCCACCTTGTGATGGTCCGATATCCAATAACTTGATGGATTATAATAATGAACGAAGAGCTATTACACCTTGTCAGCTTGGAATCTATCATCGGACTATTCATAATATTGAGACAAAGCAGCGACGCTTGATTGTGGAAAGGTGGTGTACATACCAACCAAATAATCCTATCATCATTACTGAAGATACCCACTGGATAGGCGATAAAGATCTCAGTCGAGATATTATTATAGAAGATGGTACGACTATGACCATATCATGTCGTATTTCAATGGCTGAAAGCGCTAAGATCATTGTCAAGAAAGGTGGTCACCTCATCTTAGATGGTGTCAGACTGCACAATGATTGTGGTCAAAAGTGGGGTGGAATAGAAGTCCAACAACCCATCTCAGACTGTGTGTCTTATCGCGGAACTAATAGTATCGAGAATACCATCACTACTAAGGTGTAAGGGTTATCACCGATTTTTTGTAAAAGTGCTAGCAGTCAGTCAATAGTATTTCCAATGCCACTATCTTGAATGTACGACTGTTAGGCCTCCTATCTAAGAATACCTGCACAAGGAATAACGAGAGTTAGCCGCTATTACTTTAACATAAGCTTTGCACTATATCAAGTGACACGTAGGATAATCCTCGTCAAAAACTTGATATCTACAGGCATCGGTTTGCTATCGACAGACGTTAGCCGATTGATGTGAGTGAATTTGACTTGTTGAAGTTCTGGGAATAAGTGCTACTCCATTAACCGATTTAGATAGAAGTAAAACATTGGCGAAACACCTCATTGTCATATTAGTGTTGTTGTGTGCTTCCGATACCTTTGCGCAGAGGTATTTTGGACACAGTGGGTCATCACCCGATGACAGCCACACTCCTATCATGTTGGATACACAAGACAATGACAAGCTTATAGAAGACGAATTCAAGCGACGAGAATCTAACCCTGACCAACCAATACAGTTCGCTTCTAAGATTACAAAACCAATAAATATTGTCACTCGAGCATCATGGGAGTACACAGATGACAATCTATTCGTAGGTAAGTTAAGGCTACACTCACCGCAGGCGTATTCTATAAATGTTTTCTTATCAAAGTTTAAAATCGGACGATCGACTACAGTCAATCTCTATAATCCGATCACGGGATATTCTCATCGAGAATTTACAGAAAGTGATGTAGAAAGTCATCATCAACTATGGTCGCCAATTGTCAAAGGAGACCACCTGATGATAGAAATTGTCACCACTGAAGAAGATAAAGACATCTTGGATATACAACTTGAGAGTGTCTTCCACGACTATATCGGTTTTGATCAAGTATTTGAGAGAAGGAGTTCGGGATCATGCAATGTTGATGTAGCTTGTGGAGCTGCTGATGGTTATCCAGAAGTAGATCAATTCAGACAACAAATATCTTCAGTCGGAGCCTACCATTTCAATGGGCAAGAAGTCTGTTCTGGTGTGGCGATTAATAATGCAGAGCACGATTGTACACCTTACTTTCTGACAGCAAATCACTGTGGTATATCTTCTGCTTCGGCTACTTCAATGGTCGTTTATTGGAATTATGAAAACTCTTATTGTCGACAACCCGATAGTGCTGATAGTGGACAAAATGGAGACGGCTCACTATCACAATATAATACAGGGGCAATCTTCAGAGCCAAAGAGTTGAGAAGTGACTTTGCATTAGTTGAGCTAGATGATCCTATTGACCCAGGATATCAAGTCTACTTATCTGGATGGTATCGAGGCGCAGTCTTGCCTGAGACGACAGTAGCAATTCACCACCCAAGTGTAGCGGAGAAGAGAATTAGTTTTGATTATGACTTACCAGAAGTAGATTATACAGCGGTCAGTCTAGGTTATAGGTTGAGAGTACTAGGTTGGGACCTAGGATCAACTGAAGCAGGAAGCTCTGGGTGTCCAATATTTAATCAAGATGGACTAATCGTCGGACAACTAGTAGGAGGTACAGCATCATGTGACAATGATGATTGGGATTTATTTGGATGGCTTCACAAGTCTTGGGATGGCAACAACTCTAGCACAACAAGGCTTAAAGATTGGCTAGATCCTACAGGAAAGAATGTTGAAGAACTTTCGGGACATACTTGTAGCTACCAAGTATATTATGAAGAGGAAGATGCAATGCTCTGTTCGGCACAAGAAGAAGATCATCACCAGATTTCAATTCTCGCTAATGCAGCATTTGACCAATCGGCAATGCTTGAGATTGTAGATGATGGTGGACTAGACTTATCATTGTTGGTTACTCAGCTTGATCATAATAGTAATGCGATATTACAGGTCAATAACGTACACCAAGTAGACAGGGGAGATTACTTGATCAAGCTTGGGATTAATAATCAAGATGTCAACCTAGATCTTGATGTTGGACTTCAAGTTTCTGAAGACAGCCCTAGCCAACCAGGGCTCATCTCTCCATATAACAACTTGAGTTCTGTTGGCAACACGATGACATTTAGATGGCAGGATGCATCTGGTGTTAATCAATACGACTTCTTATTGGCAAGTGATCAAGCATTCAATCAAATACTAGCACTACAGGAAGTACTAGGTGATAACTCAGTCACATTGACTAATCTATCGCCGAATAAGACTTACTTCTGGAAGGTCAAAGCCTATAATACTTGCGGTGAAAGTGAGTGGTCCTCAGTGAGAAGTTTTAATACAGAATTCCAGTTTTGCACAAAAATCATTAAAGCTGACCCAGTCACTATTGACCAAACTAGCAATATGTACTTCTACAATTTAGAATGTCAACATGATGTGAACATCAAGTCACTTCAGATTGACAATATTAGAGGTACTCACTCATATATCAGTGATTTATATTTCTGGATTAATAAAGGGTTACAGCAAGCATTTCTCTGGGGTGGGGGATGCGGCAGTGCTCAAGATTACTCCATAGGATTCAATATCGAAAATCCTAATACTCCTTCTTGTCCAATCGCTGATGGAAAAATTTATAGACCTGCACAGACTTATGCTGGACTCCTTGATTCCGATGCTAAGGGACAGTGGCAGATAATAGTAGAAGATAAGGAAGTCGAGGATGGTGGCACCATTGACCAAGCAGTGATTTCAATATGCTTTGATGAGGCATACGGCAATGTGATCGTACCCGAAACAAATCTACTGTTCGTTTGTGAAGAAGAAATAGAGCTAGACCTTTATTCTAACATTGCTAGTAGAGATGATATCCAATTTGCTGTAGCTGATGGGCTCAACCATGAAGTCCCATTCACCTTAAGAGAAGATCAATCTACTGACAATGGGATTTATCATATCAGTATTGACAAAGAAGAACTTAATGGATTGGAAGAGATTAAGTTGAAAGCATTCTCCGACGAAAAATCAGTAGAGACGGAAGTGAGATTGATGTCGGGTGAGAGCTCGCAAGCAAATGCGATTACTTATCCAATGTCTGATCAGGTAATCTCAGAAGAGATGGCACTTCAATTCCAATTAGAGAATACGCCAGTGCTATCTACAGAGTTACAAATAGCCGCTGATCCTGACTTTTTTGATGTTTTGTATACCGCAACAGCATTCGATTCAGATGTCATAGATGTAGAGATGCTTGTAGCACCTGGAAGACAGTACTATGCTCGTACATTGAATTCTGATCCATTCAAAACTTGTCGAGCTATTTCAGAGACAATTACGTTTTATGGTAGTCCGATATCGGATGTTGATCAGTTATCTTCTCAGTCATTCTCGATATTTCCGAATCCAGCGAATGACATTGTCCATGTCGCTCTTCGCAATGCGAAGTCACATATCTCATCTGTATCTCTATACACATTGACAGGCGAGCTTGTGATGAGTAAATCTTTACAAAGCCAATCTGATAATAGTACGATTCTAGATGTTTCTTATTTATCAAAGGGAATCTATATGATCAGAGTACAACTCAACGATCAAACTAATCTTATTCAGAAGGTTAGCGTCCAGTAATATTTTCAATACATTTGCATCCAAGTTTTTCTTAATTTATCCATTAAATTAATAGGTAACACTATGAGTATATTGACAGTAGGTACAGTGGCATTTGATACAATCGAGACGCCTTATGGTAAGGTAGAGTATGTAGTAGGTGGGGCATCCCTTTACGCAAGTTGGGCAGCGACATTTTTTGCTGACAATGTGTATATGATTTCTATTATCGGTGAAGATTTCCCAGCGGAAGAGTTAGAAGCACTAGAAAAAAGAGGTGCGATCACTACTGGTATAGAGAAGGTGGCTGGAGGCAAATCATTCTACTGGTCAGGAAAGTACCTTGATGATATGATCTCAAGAGAGACTCTGGTGACTGACCTCAATGTACTCGCGGACTTCAATCCGGTAATACCTGAAGAAGCTAAAAGTGCAGAATATGTCTTACTAGGAAATCTTACACCAGCAGTTCAGAGTGCAGTCTTAGACCAACTAGAGGGCAATCAAAAGCTCATCGTTCTTGACACGATGAACTTCTGGATAGACATCGCAAGAGAAGAACTCGACAGTGTCATTGCAAGAGTAGATCTATTAACGATCAATGACGAAGAGGCAAGAATGCTATCTGACGAGAGATCATTGATGAAGGCTGCTGAGAAGATTATGAAGATGGGTCCTAAGTACCTGATCATCAAGAAAGGAGAACATGGTGCTATGCTCTTCCACAAAGACGAAATCTTCTATGTGCCAGCAATGCCTATTCCTGATGTCATCGATCCTACAGGAGCTGGCGACACGTTCGCAGGAGGAATGTTGGGTTACATCGCTAAGCAAGATAAAGTTGACTTTGAGACAATCAAGACTGGTATCGTCTATGGATCAGCTACAGCATCATACTGTGTAGAAGACTTCAGCAATGAAAAGCTCAAGTCGATCGCAACGGATGAAATTCTTGATAGAGTGGCGAAGTTCAAGAAGCTAGTAAGTTTCGAGCACTAATATTCCGAAGTCTTTGTCAGTACAATGATACTCCATTGATTTTTTGTATTTTTAGAATACATTCATCAAAGGCATTCAGAATGCGAGGGTTACAAACAATCATTCTACTACTTGCTATCAGTACAATCTTTGGACAAGATTATCAGATATCAAAATTTAGTCTTCCAGAGTTAAGTGACCCTATTGGTTATGATAAGCAGTTCATACAAGACACCGAGGGGGCTATCTGGCTATTTGCACCCAATACAGTAGGTGTTGATAAGTATCTCAGATATGATGGGTCCGCGTGGGAGACTATCGATGGCCCATGCTCTTATTGCTACCACGATGTACAAGCTGGACCTGACGGTGTTATCTACTTAGCTGCAGGGACAGAAGGTCTATACGCATACCAGGATGGCAACTGGCTGCAGATGTTGACCGAGGTCTGTAACGCAGTATTTATAGATGCTACAGGTCAGCTAGGAGTATTGACCGATATTGGGATTGGTAAAGTTGTAGACAATCAGTTCGTCCAAACGAACAATGATAACCTTCCGGATTATGTACCATCACCTAAGATTGTCATGGAAGACAACAGGATATTTTTTGGCAATTATCACTATTGTTATGACCAAGGATGGACTGAGATTGAATTTCCTTCACATCCTACATTGGCGTTCTCTTGCGGCACCACAGACTTTGCAAGGGATACGAATAACTTATTATACTTTTCAAAAATTTTTCAGTACATTTTAGATGGTTCATTAGCAGGTGGATATGTGGGGATTGTGCATGACATAGATGCGCTTATATCTCCTGAGCCTGGTTTTGGTGTAGGCGAAGTGTTTGATATAGAGATTGATCATAATAATGTACTATGGGCAGCCGGAAATCAGGAATTAAAAAGAGTAGATGGACCCAATCGTCAGGAATGGATACTCACTGACTTGTTTTCTGAGCCTGATATCCCGAGAAATAGTCTCTTTATTGATGCCCATAACAATTGTTGGATGTTCGGTGTAATATCACGAGAGATAGTTGTCCTCCATCTTGATGATATCATACTTGATGGAGCAAACATTGTAGGTGTACCAGGGAATGAAGACGTTGGGGATGGATGTAGTGTAAGCCCCTTGGGTATAGATTATGATAATGATGGCTTCTTATCTGAAGAGGATTGTCAGGATTGGAATCCAAATGCTAATCCAGCACAAGAGGAGATTGTCTATAATGGAATTGATGACGACTGTGATCCAGACACCTGGGATGACGACCTTGATCAGGATGGTTACCCCTATATACTCTATGGAAGCGTAATCGACTGTGATGATGGCAATGCTGACATTAATCCGGGCCAAGTTGAAATTCCATTCAACGGTATAGACGATGATTGCCGTCCTTATACATTGGATGATGATGGTGATCAGGATGGCTATGGCGTTGATGATTGTGACGACACTAATCCAGATATCAATCCAGGCCAAGTTGAAATTCCATACAATGGTATTGACGATGATTGTGATCCTGAAACGTTGGATGATGATGGTGACCAAGACGGTTACGGAATAGCAGATGATTGTGATGATACTAACCCCGATATCAGTCCGAGCCAAGTTGAAATTCCATTCAATGGTATTGACGATGACTGTGATCATGAAACGTTGGATGATGATGGTGACCAAGATGGTTACAGCATAGCCGATGATTGTGATGATGCTAACCCTAGTATCAGTCCAGGCCAAGTTGAAATTCCATACAATGGAATAGATGATGATTGCAATACCGAAACATTGGATAATGATGGCGACCAGGATGGATTCGTGTATGCTGATGATTGTGACGACGCTAATCCAGACATCAATCCTGATCAAGTTGAAATTTTATTCAATGGCTTAGACGATGATTGTAATCCTGAAACACTGGATGATGACGGTGACCAAGATGGGTACGGGATAGCTGATGATTGTGATGATACTAATCCCGATATTAATCCTGCTGCAGAGGAGATTCCAAATAATGAAATTGATGAAGATTGTGATGGGATGGACTTACTGTCCTCCGTCCATACGATTGCGAACACAAGAATCAATATCTATCCTAATCCAACCAATGATATCATCTATGTAGATCTAGATGGTCAATTTGATTATCATATCAAGCTTTATCATATCAATGGAGTCTTAATCAAGGAATCTACTCAATCTACCTCAATTGATGTCCAGGCTATATCACAAGGTACTTATCTGATTGTGGTAGAAGATCGTAATTCTGATCAAAGGATAGTTGATATGATTATGGTGAAGAAGTGATGTAGGATTGCTGCATCCTACTTTCGCTATGGCTTTGTGAGGTATAAACTTTAAGTAATCTTAAATCCAAGTTTGGCAAGTTCATCCCAATAGTGTGGGAAAGACTTAGATACGACCATTGGGTCTTCGATATTAATAGGTCCAACGAGTGATAACAAGGCTAATGACATTGCCATTCGATGATCTTGGTATGTGCTGAATGTTGGTACTTCAGAGATGGTCGCTTTGCTTTCTTGGAGATAGTACTTCTGCTGTGACTTAGACGAGAATCTTGGTGGTAGTTCTGCGATAATCGACCTCACTTTGATTAACTCATTTTTCATCGCGTCTATGCGATTGGTTTCTTTTCCTGGTAGGGTAGACAATCCTGTGTATACACAGGTGAGTCCAAGGATACTATGCATTGTCGCCAAAGTCTGGAAGATATCTGGTGTATCCTCTAAGTTCATCTCAAGGATAGGAGGTAACGTGTAATCTGCATCAGCTGGATTCCACACCTTCAATCCACCGTTCTCGAATGCGTATCTGCACCCGTAATGATAGAGATAATCGACCATATGTGAGTCTCCTTGGATCGATGTTTCATACAAATTTGGCATAAAGATTTCACTTCCAGGCCGAGTTGTCACTAATCCTAAAAAATAGCTTGCAGCAGACCAATCTGATTCAACAGTCAGAACTTTTTCTACAATAGGTTGGTGACCAATAGTGATCTTGTCATCAGTCATTGTACTTTCGATTCCCACATCTTTGAGAATTGACAGTGTCATTTCCACGTAGGGTTTTGACACAAGTTCTCCTTCGATATTGATGGTTAACCCATTTGGCAGGCTATGTGCATTGAGCAATAGCGCTGTGATGAATTGACTACTGATGTCACCTGTAATCCAGACTTCAGAAGCTAGAGAACTTGGGACTGGACCTAGTTGAATAGGTAGATGTCCTTCCTCCTTGAGGTAAGTAACGTCTGCTCCCATACTGATAAGTGCCTCAGCTAATGGCTTGATAGGTCTTGTGATCAATCTCTCAGACCCAGTCACAACTTGAGTGCCTGGTTGCATCGCGAGGTATGCTAACAGGAATCTTGAAGTCGTCCCAGCGTGGTGTGCATCATAAATATTGTCTGCTGGAGGTGATTCCAAGAGTTTCTTAAGGATTTGTGTATCATCGCTGACCGATAAGTTCATGACAGTAAGTTTACCACCAGACAATGCTTGTAGGATTAGATAACGGTTGGCAATGCTTTTAGAACTAGGCAGGGTTACAGAGCCTCTGATAGGGCCGATTGGACTACTGAGATTGATGATGGAACTTGAGTTGTTCATACAATTATTGTGATTAATTATTGAGGCGATTTTGTATCCAGTCAGTCATTGTCATAAATACCTTTTCTTTATCTACAGATCGTGTAATCTCATGAGCAAGTCCATCCCAGATTATAATAGTCTTGTCTGTGGATAATGTTCGATTGTAGAGTTTTTCAGTTCCTTCTTTTTCTATTAATTGATCATCACCACCGTGCATCGCAAGCAACGGTATCGAGACTTCATTCAATCGACTAGAGACTTCTTTTGTTGTTTTCAATATTTGGTAACCAGCAGAGGCGTAGATACCTCCGCGATAGTTGTGAGGATCATTTTCATAGTCCTCCTGGACAGCAGCTACATGAGAAATCGTCTTGAGAGGCAGGCTGATTGTCTTCAATCTCGGTGTCAATCGGCCAAGGAGTCCGGAGACTTTCTGTAATACTGGGGACAAGTCTCTGGATACTTGTAATGCTGCACCAGTCGTAATGATTCCAGATATCTTAGGCATCTCTTCGTTATGATGATCGAGCAGGTATTTAATCGTTACTAAGGCTCCTACACTATGAGCATGGATGAAGAATGGTGTCTGAGGATTGATATACTTGATGACTGATTTCAGATCATCACACAAGTCATCGAAGTTCTTGATGTAGCAGTCTTGACCATCCGATCTTCCGTGGGCTCTTTGGTCGTAGCCAAATGCTGAATAGCCGGAGTTGTTGAGTACCGATGCTTCGTAATTGTAGCGTTCGATATGCTCAGCGTAACCATGCATAATGAGTACCGTTGCCCTTGCTTTTGGAATTAACCATGCAGTATTATAGAGTGATACACCATCACTAGATCGTAAGTCATAGGTGTGCTTCATTTAGTCTAATTTGATGACTAAGTAAGCAATTCTTTGACGATAGCAGAGATTGTCTTCCCATCAGATTTGCCAGCGAGCTTAGCACTTGCCATTCCCATCACCTTACCCATATCTTGCATTCCAGATGCACCAGTCGATGTGATAATCTCTTGAATTATAGGCTTGAGTTCGTCTTCAGACATTTGTGCAGGTAGATATTTCTTTATCACCTCCAGTTCTTCTCGTTCTACTTGAGCTAAATCTTCACGATTTTGCTTGATGTAGATATCAAGAGAATCTTCTCTTTGCTTGGCTAGCTTTTGGAGCATTTTGATTTCTCCCGCTGCGTCCAACTCCGTATTGGTCCCATCAGTTTTAGCAAGCTGGATAGCAGACTTGATTGCTCTGATTCCTCTCAGAGCAACTTTATCTTTTGCTTTCATTGCCGCTTTCATATCTTCCATGATAGTTGATTCGAGTGCCATATATCGTGTTATTTTTGATTTAATATCAATGTTGTAATCTTCCCAAAGTCTTCTACGAGTAATTGCTCTGGTCTCATAGTAAAGTATGGATTCTCCAAAAGAGTTTCGTCGGTGATGAGACTTTTCAATGTATTTCGTAGCATCTTACGCCTTTTGCTAAAGATTAGTGCTACTACAGTTCTGAAGAGTTTTTCATTATAAATGTCTTCTACTTCATCCTTCCTATCTAGTCTGATAACCATCGAGTCTACCTTAGGTGGAGGATTAAACGATCCCGGGGAGATTTTCACAAGCTTTCTTCCAGAGTATTGTGCTTGTGTCAAGACAGAAAGTCTACTATAAGATTTTTTATCATATTCTGATAACACTCTATCAGCCATCTCTTTTTGAAACATACCTATCATTGCTGGTATGTAGGCTTTATTGACAAGCATTTTGATGACAATCTGAGAAGAGATATTATACGGGAAGTTACCGACAAGCAAATATTGATCCCCGCCAAAAATCTTACGTATATCAGTCTGAAGAATATCCGCTTCGACTATCTGTTCTGACTTGACAATCTGTTCTTGAGTCAGTACCTCTACCATATCTGGATCGACTTCTACAACTTTGAGATTGATATTAGGAATCTTAGACAGATATTGGGTGAGCACACCTCGGCCGGGCCCTATCTCTAGTACATTATACGTGTATTGCTCTGCTGCATCTTTAACATAAGAAGCAATCTGCTCTACAAGGGCCATATTGGTCAAAAAATGCTGGCCATATTTCTTTTTCGCGAACTTCACAGGGTAAAAGTAAGCAATTTGGAATAGCAGTTAGTGGCAATCTATACAGAGTGATTTATTCTTATCTTTGGACTTCTAAACTCAATCGTATTCAAAATTCTGAATAGAGATTATCAATCAATTTGACAGCAAGTAATGAAGAAGTATAAAGTAGGGATATCGATAGGAGATGTGAATGGTATCGGACCGGAAGTCATCCTCAAAGCTCTCAATAATAAGGCTATACTTAAGCAGATCACTCCCATCGTTTACGGAAGTGTCAAAGTGCTGAATTATCACAAGGATAGACTCAAAGATGTAGAGACCACCTTTGTCAATACAAAGGATGCAACTACAGTTTCATTCAATAAGATAAATGTCATTGCTTGCGGTGATGAAAATGTTGAAATTACCCTAGGTAAAGCAACGAAGGCTTCTGGACAATATGCGATCGACTCTCTCAATAGAATGGTGAAAGATGCGAAAGAAGGTCTACTAGATGCAATCGTAACAGCTCCCATCAATAAGCATGCAATGGAGCTTTCTGGTTGGGGATATCCTGGACATACTGAATACCTAGGTCGTGCACTAGGTGTAGATAATCAACTAATGTTTATGGTATCAGATGGACTCAAAGTTGCTACTGTTAGTGGCCATGTACCACTCGGTAATGTATTGAAAGACATCAATAAAGAGCAGATAAACACAAAACTTCAAATTTTAGAACGGTCATTGATTGAGGATTTTGGATATGAAAAGCCAAAAATTGCTGTCCTAGGTCTTAACCCGCATGCTGGTGATGATGGCTCTATCGGTAAGGAAGAGAAAGAAATCATTACACCATTAATAATGGAAATCAAGAAGAAGGGCTCAATGGTATTTGGACCTTATCCAGCTGATGGGTTTTTTGGTAGTGATCAAGTGAGTAAGGTAGATGGTATTCTAGCGATGTATCACGACCAAGGATTGATACCTTTCAAGTCCTTGACATTTAGTAATGGTGTGAATTATACTGCTGGGCTACCAGTAGTGAGGACATCACCTGATCATGGTACTGCATATGCACTCGCAGGTAAAGATCAAGCGAATCCAGCGTCATTCAGACAAGCACTGTATTATGCAATTGATATCAAGAAGAGTAGGGATAATTATAGGGAGTTAACGGCGAATCCGTTGAAAAAGTAAACCAAAGCTCCATCACATTCTCGAGAGTAGGTTAGGTTGTGTACTAAAAGGTTCTAATTAATACGCTACTCAGATTGGTTTATTGATCTGTCGATTTTGTAATCACAGCTCCGGCTTACGCTTCAAAGATACTTACTTTCTGATAGTGATGCAAGTACATATTTAAATTTTAATAATTTCTTAGGGATTCTTCACTAATTCTGTCAAACTGATTGAGATTGTAGTTCTCAATGATTCTGATAAGTTTTTCAGCATAATTCGGGTCTGTAGCGTATCCTGATTGTTTCAATCCATGTGCCCAGGCAATATAATTAGTGTGATGAAGATTGAATAAACTAACGTAGTTCGATGAGTACTTAAGAAAGTTAGAATGATCAATATATGACTCGACAGAGTCGTTGTATGCTCTGAAACACGACTTCATCAGGTTACCGTTCTTATCGAAGTCATCGTCCTTGTGATAGTAAGTCTGCCCCTTCCAATACGATTTACACTTGATACCGAAGTGATTGTTAGCTATAGTTGCTAAGTTACTAGCACCATAGTTGGACTCATGCATACCCTGTGCCAGCGTAATGCTTGCAGGTATACCAGATCGATGCATCTCTGCAATAGCTAATTCTTTGAATTCATTGATATAGGTATAACCTTCAGATTTTGTTGACGACTTGTTTCCTTTAAAGGAGACGAGTATTGCACAAACTAGGACAAGTAAAAGTTGGATAGTGATTCTCATTCTCTTGAAAATATTAGGTTTTTCTTTAATGTATTCAAACGCTATGCCAAAGTCTTAGAATTCCAACTTCTGATGAAAACTTTAAGAAATTCTAATTCTATTTAGCACCCTAGGATTGCATTCTTTAATTTGATCATGAAGTAGCAGAAAATAAAAATTCCTATTGCCAAGTTGAATTGACAATAGGAATATCTATTATATTGATTCTATTCTTCCTAGTTAGAATCGGTACTCTAGTCCAAGTAGGAGATTAGCCATTTGATATGACTGGTCAACGTTATAAGATGCCTGATTGATGTTGTTGAGATCAAACCTAATAGAAGGCATAGCCCAAAGAGTCATAGATGGTAAGATGTCAAACCCTAGACCACCTGCTAAATGTAAATCAATGCCAGTCTGAGTCTTGAATAATTGGTCTGTATCTCCTGTTGGTTGAAGAGAAACATCATTTAAGATTGTCCCATCGAATTCAGTATTGAAATTGTAGATTACTCCCCCTTCTACAGCATACTTCCACTTTTTTATGGTCCTTTCATACCCAACAATTGCTGTCAAGTCAAAAGTCTTAAATTGATTATATTTTTTCCATTCCTTTCTAGATATGATCGTAACTAATTGATCTCCATATACTTCATCAGTACTACCGTCAGGATACTCAATTATCTCAACTATAACTTGTCTGATTTCCATAGTTGTGTCAGTTGAGAATTGCTGAAATTTTTCATTAATAATACTTCTTTCAAGTCCAGCTTTAAAGTAAATACCACTATTAGTTGTTGCCTTGAGTTGTAGCCCAGCTCTGTGATTCTCTAGGACTACTTCGCTATTTTTTCTTTCTTCTACTAAGGTATTCATCTCCTCATCATTGGTCTTTAGCGACCTCAGACTTCCTCCTGGTCCATAATAGAGCAGACCGCTGATTTTTAGTTTGCTTGGCCCATAACTATAGCAACTGATTTTGTCCTTGAACGGCGACATATAGTCTTCAGTGATAGCAACAGAAGGAGTATCATAATTAAAAGGCTGTAGAACATTATTACTTAGCGGAGTAATGATATCTGTCTTGGATGAGTTTACATTGTTATCTACACCTACAGTTGATTGCTTAGAAATGATTGATGAGAACTGAACACTAGGAGTTATATCAGAATTATTGGCCGTAAATACAGTCTCAGCGATTGTCGACGGTCTAAAAGTTTGCTGTTTTGCTTGGCTATTAATCTCTTGTTGCTTAGTAGTTGGTTGTATCTTATTTTGATTAATTGCTGCTTGAGCTTGTGCAATCTTACTCTTTAATTGAGTTGGCTGCTTATCTAAGTCAGCTAGTGTATTCGTTACTTCTGTTTTATCGAGTATTGCTGGAGCTATTGTAGCATTGTCATTCTTTGATTGCGGATTTTCATTTGAGGTGACATTTGACGTAGCGATTTGGGTTTGTAGAGTAGCTGGGCTTTTAGCATCGGCAGCCTCATCATTTGTCAACAGATACATAGAAGACAAGCCTACAGCTGCTGCCAATAGTAGAAAAGGTAAAATGCGAAGTAGTGAATTATCTGTCTTGTTAGTCGGTAG
The DNA here is from genome assembly GCA_938041445.1 of uncultured Saprospiraceae bacterium. Taxonomy (GTDB): domain Bacteria; phylum Bacteroidota; class Bacteroidia; order Chitinophagales; family Saprospiraceae; genus JAHDHH01. The sequence goes on along the minus strand of CALISO010000090.1, from coordinate 28,202 downwards.
GGTAGTTGCAGTGCTTGTCACTACATCGCCCTCAATGGCAGCCCAAAGAGACTCTTTATTAAGGCCAGTTCTGTGACCTAATAATTTATGTTGAATGATGGTATCTATTTTGCTGTTACCCATGATTCGTGATTTTCTAGTTTTAACAATTGTTTTCTCAAGAAGCATTTCGCTCTTGCAAGGTTGGATCTAGAAGTAGACTCGTTGATTCCGAGTAAGTCTCCTATCTCCCTGTGATTGTAGCCATCTATTACCGATAGGTTGAACACCTTGCGATACATAGGTGGCAATGACATAACAACTTCCATTAGATCTTCAGCTTTTAGATCAGAAAGAGCTTCAGGGTCTATGGATTCGTAGTTATAATAGTCTTCGATCTCATCGGTATGAGTTCGCTTACTGATTTGCTTAAGAGCAGTATTGATCACAATTCTTCGCATCCATCCCATAGCGTTTCCTCGCTTTGGATCAAATGTTTGGATTGCTCTAAATACTTTAATTAGCGATTCCTGTAAGACATCTTGAGCATCTGCCTCGTGTCGCATATATCGGAGTGATACAGTATAGAGAGTCTCTGAGCATGACATCACCAGTGCCTTCTGGGCAACAGGGTCACCTTCTTTGCATCCTTGCATGATTGTCAGTATGTCAGAGTACTTTGGCACGTATTAGATCAACGGTTAAAATGTCATTAAGATAGGAAGTATAAATTAAAGATGGAGTTGAAGCAATTCATTAATCACTTCAACTCCATTTGGTTGTCATATTATTCTGGTACTATAGCAGCTCCAATAGTCAGGAAATCATCGCATCCTGTGATTGTGAATATTTCAGATTGACCAGTAGTTTCTGGGGCATCATCTGGGAATATTGTTGAAGATAAAAAATCAGGATTTGGATCAACTGGGATATCACCAACTTTGAAACCTGCTGGAGGTATCACCTTGACATAGTAATCACCAGGAACTTCTAAAAAGGTAAAATCAAAGCTATCCTCTGAGAATGGAGCCGATTGTTGTTGTAGGTTGCCGTTGGCATCATATAACTCAACCACTGTACCTACAGCAGGCAAATCTAACTCATTGAATTCACCATTGAGATCGTCGTCTTGCCAAACAGCTACACTCACTTGCCCTATCCCAAAATCTAAATTAAATGTCGTGTAACAATATGCTCCATCAGCAGAAGTTACTGACATACCATAAGTGCCTGGAGGTAATGTTCCGACCGAAAATTCTTGGTTGTCACCAACTTCTATGACATTACCATTGCCATCTTCAAATTGAAATACATATGGGCCTACTCCACCAAATACTTCAACGAACGCAGTTCCTTCTTGTGTCCACTCACAATATCCATCTACAAATACAACACACTCTATTGGTTGAATAAACTCAACCAACCCAGCATCAAGATTTTCTAGATTCTCTCCTTCGGCTAGCGTTACAGAGACTCCATTCCATCCATCAAAATCGTTGTCAATCGTATCATCTCCACCTTGATCAACTGGTCCTGCTGGATTATTGGACTCCATCCATACTTGATATGTGCCAGGCTTAAGTCCTGTAAAACTGTATTGGCCATCTGCATCAGTCTGAGTACTTTGACTGTCAAATCCAATATAAATGTTTTCTAATGGTGGTTCACCTGCTTCTCTGATACCATTGCTATTCGTATCCTCCCATGCCATTCCTGAGATAGATGCTCCAGCTCCGATATAGTCGATAGGTGCCCTGAAGCTACCTGACACTTGTACTGTGGAACCTACTACTGAATCTAGGTCTGCTTCACCTTCGAAAGTCCCTTCTAGATAGTCTCCTATGCTTGTGCCTAATTCTGTAATATCCCAAGTAATACTATTGCAGTCATTGTCACAAAATATAAATGCAGTAGATGTAGACATTGAGTAGAGCTCAGCAATGTTGTCACCCAATGAGACAGCATCAATATTGAGTAGATTTTGAGCAAATCCATTTGGACTTGTCCTTGTCATAGTGAGATTGCCATCAAGAATACATACCTCCATCTCTGTATATAGACCAGATACTCCATCAACGTTAAAGGTGAAGAATTCATCTAGCTGCTCACAAAGGCTAATCACGCCAAGATCAAGCTCTGCACCTGCAGTTACCTCAAAGTCAAACTCGTCGCTAAAGGTTGCTGATGCATAATCGTATGCTTGTAAGGTGCCTGATAGACTCTCACAGAAGTCACCAGAGTAAGAGAAGTTACCTTCTTCGTCTACTGATACTACGACTGAAGTTGGATACTCCGGATTAAATGGATTATCTACATTGAAAACCACATAGCCATCTGTGACTAAGTCGCCACCACAGTCTGTCACCATACCAAAGACCGTTACGAGACCTTGATAGTCTACCACGATTGGGTCCATCGAGATATCTGAGTCAAATGGTCCGATTTCTTCTTCATAGATGACATTACCACAGTTGTCTTTAACTGATAGTCTAATAATCTTGTTTTTTGGAATTTTACCTGCATACTCTCCATTCTGATCTGTCCACCCGTATCCAGTATTCCACCAGCTGTCGCCTTCACCTATTACTTGCATACACAACCATGCATTCGTTAAGAGATTGTCGTCTGAGTCTTTGATAATCCCGTTGATATTGACAAGTGGGAAGGGAGCATCACAGTTCCAGAAGGAAAAGTGACTGACTTCTCCAACATAGGTGTTACCAACCTTAGTCGCTTGACCTTCTTCAACCCAAATACCTGTCTCCTCGTCTAAGTACCACATAGGAATTTCATTAGGAGCTCCATCAGTTAATTCCTCGAGTGGAAATGTAAGCTCTGCTGTATTTCCTTCGCTGATATTAAGAGGCTGTCCGTCGGGTGTCTCTAGCTCTACTGCTAGCATTCCAAATGTTGCCAATTGGACTTCGTCGCCTTGTGTATTGATTGCTCTGAGATCTCCCGGCATATCTATTGAGATATCGTCTGCATTGGGATTATACCAGTGTGCATAGATGTTGACACTTCCTGTGTATTCGTTGCCATTGGCATCCATTATTGTGTTGGGACTAAAAGTCATTTTGGCTCCACCTACGGTCTCTGCTGCTCCACCACTAGTAGCGTTGAAGGTGCCAGCGAGTTCTTTTAACGGAAGTGAGACTTTGATGTGTGAGTAATCACCAGCACTAGTTGGATAGACAAACTTGTAAGAGTCGAAGTATCCAGTCTTGCTGATTGTCACCTTACTACCTTCTCTGTTGATCACCTTATCAGTGAATCGGAAGTAACCATATTGGTCAGTAGTGACGATCTCTCCATTGAGTTCGACATTTGCGTTTGAGATTGGCCCTCCTTCAAGATCTGAAACCAGACCATTAAGGTTGGCAATCCTTGAGTTCGTTACATCAACAGGATTGATGACTTCCGTAGAGTCACCGAGTCCATCGATATCCTTTCTACATCCTGTGACGATCACAAGGAGAGAAAGAAGTAATAGAAGATTATACTTTATCATAGTATTGTTATTTGACAGAATTGTATTTCTGATTGTGTTAGTGATATTATTAGAGTGATTGGGTGTCTGCATTTCAGTATTCATAATTGTATAGAGTCCTATAGGGTGTACGTACGATGGTAATAGCTTGTCACTAGCAAGATCGATGCGTCCATGCCAATTATTTTTTGTGTTTTTATTAAAAAACCCACTAAGACGAATAAAACGACATATTTTTGTCGATAAATACGTCAATCTTTGCACCTTGCTTGCCATTCGTACTATTCTCTTAAGTATGGGACACTGTCTCCTCTAGATCTCGTCGCCTATGCTAAGGCTAATGGATTGACCACGATGGCATTGACTGACATTAATAATACGTCGTGTGCCTACACCTTCATTGAAGCCTGTCGCCGTGAAGGGATCAAGCCCATCTACGGTATTGAATATCGACAAGTCGCTGACCCCTCCAATGCCAAGATTGATCATAGCCAATATCTCTACACAGGCATTGCTAAGAATGCTGAGGGTATCCGAGAGCTGAATGCACTGCTGACTGCTGCTTCGCTAGACGTGACACATTTGCCTATAGAGGCACCCGAGATGCAGCATAGTTATATCATCTATCGATCCATCCCCAAAGGTGTACACCACTTACGTGAAAATGAATACATTGGTATCCGACCCACTGAAGTCAATAAGCTCTACACGTCCTACCTTAAGGATTACTTGGATAAGTTAGTGATCTATGCGCCATTTACCTTCAAGGATAAGGAAGGTCATCGGACACATAAGCTACTCCGCTGTATAGATACTAATACGGTACTCGGTAAGCTGGACGATAAGCAATGTGCCAATGCCTCTGAGACACTCTATACTGTTGATCAACTCAAGCAGATCTATCAGCAATATCCACAGATTATTGCCAATACAGAGCGACTGATGGAGAGCTGCACAGCAGAGATGCCAAGTCACAAGAGTAATAATCGTAGGACATTCACCGGGGCAGAGTCTAGTGATATGGCTTTGCTCAATAAGTTGGCCATCAATGGATGTATCCGTAGATATGGCGAACGCAACCGCAAAGCAATGGATCGGACTAAGCGAGAATTGAAGGTTATCGCTGATTTAGGTTACTCACCTTACTTTTTGATTACTTGGGATATCATTCGATATGCGCATACGGCAGGCTACCACCATGTCGGACGAGGTAGTGGGGCTAACTCCATAGTTGCCTTCAATCTTCAGATTACTGATGTCGACCCACTAGAGTTAGACTTATACTTTGAGCGGTTTATCAATCCACACCGGAGTTCGCCACCGGACTTTGATATAGACTTCTCTTGGGATGAGAGAGACGATGTGACGGACTATATCTTCAAGCGGTATGGTCGCGAGTATACAGGTCTGCTCGCCACCTACAATACATTTAAGGGTAAGTCCATCATCCGCGAGCTTGGTAAAGTATTCGGGCTACCGAAGAAAGATATTGACCTTATCATCAAGGCCCCGCATGCGACTGAGCAACATCACCCATATGCCAAGCACGTCTTCAACTATGGTAAGCGGATAGAAGGATTTCCTAACTATCTCGGTATCCACGCTGGTGGTATCCTCATTACTGAGAGACCGATCAACTATCACACGGCACTGCAGATGATGCCCAAAGGGTTTCCGATTGTTCATTTCGATATGTATGGAGCTGAAGATCTTCATTTTCATAAGTATGATGTCTTGAGTCAGCGAGGCCTTGGTCATATCAAGGATGCTGTCAAACTCATCGCGAGCAACAGAGGGGCCGCGGTCGACATCCACCAAGTCGAGAAGATCAAGTCAGACCTCAAGGTCAAGGCTCAGCTCAAAGCAGGGCACTGCATTGGGTGCTTCTATATCGAGTCACCAGCGATGCGAGGACTGTTGACCAAGCTTGGCTGTGATAATTATGTACATCTTGTCGCTGCTAGTTCTATCATCCGGCCAGGAGTTGCGCAGTCGGGAATGATGCGAGAGTACATCCAGCGCTACCATGACCCAGAGTCGTTTACGTATATCCATCCGATTTTTGAGAGACACTTGGGGGAGACATTCGGCGTGATGGTCTACCAAGAAGATGTGATGAAGATTGTTCATCATTTTGCAGGATTAGACTTGGATGAGTCCGACGTATTGAGAAGGATTATGACTGGCAAGAAGAAGACTTCCGACACCTTCAAGAGACTTCAAGAGAAGTATTTCCGCAATTGTCGTGAACGTGGCTATCCTGAAAAGTTGATACATGAGGTATGGCGACAGATTGCGAGCTTTAGTGGTTACTCATTCTGTAAGGCGCATTCGGCTAGCTTTGCTGTGGAGTCATTTCAGAGTCTCTACCTTAAGACCTACTACCCACTAGAATTTATGGTGGCAGTGATCAATAACTTTGGAGGGTTCTATAGTACAGAGTTGTATGTCCATGAAGCAAGGATGAGTGGTGGCCAGATAGAAGCACCTTGTATCAATCACAGTCACAATCTCACTACGATTGAAGGGGACACCATCTATATTGGTTTCATTCATATCTCAGAACTAGAGCGACGATTGGCGAAAGCCATCGTGATAGATCGCATAGAGAATGGCCTGTATGAAAGCATGGAAGAATTCGTCTGCCGGATTAAGATTTCTCGTGAGCAGCTAGAGTTATTGATTAGGATAGGGGCATTTCGATTTACAGGTATGAGTAAGTATGCCCTTATGTGGGAAAAGAATGCTGTTCACAATCCTGCGGTTAAAGAGGTTGCAGCCTATCGATTGTTCGATACAGAGGCAGAGACCTACGAACTGCCCATCTTAGATGAGTCGGTATATGAGCAGGCATTTGATGAGATCGAGTTATTGGGATTTCCGTTGTGTTCACCATTTGAGTTGGCTGCAGAGGTACTTCCTAGACGGATATATACTCAGCATATGCGAGCATACGTAGGCAAACAGGTTACAATGGTTGGATACTATGTTGTCAGGAAGAATGTTACTACCAAGAATCGTAAACTGATGAACTTCGGTACATGGTTGGATGAAGAAGGTAACTACTTTGATACGGTCCATTTTCCTCCGAGCTTATCTCGATATCCATTCAGAGGCAAGGGCCTCTATATCTTGATAGGTAAGGTTGTATTGGACTTTGAGTTTCCAAGTATCGAAGTCAACAAGATGGAGAAGTTACCATATGTGGCCGATCCGAGATATTGAAAAAAAACACATATAAAAAAATTATCAAGCAATGAAACAGAATTTTGGCAAATAATGTGCTTTAAGTTAAAAAAATGCAAAATTATATAGGGGAGATACGGAAAGCCGGTGTCTCATAGGTGTACAGATAGAGGTATCTTCCAGAAAGTACATTTTGTAATTCCTATTTTGTTAAACAATCAAAAACAACTCCGTAATGCTAAAAAAATTATTTACAACAATCATCGTTGTATTGATGGCAACACTTGGCTATAGTCAGGTCGTCGCGTCTATCAATACAGCAACAGAATACACGTCTCATAATACAGTATCTGTAGAAAACCAGCTTTCATATGCAATTCTGAAGGCTGATACTAACATTCAATTTTCAAAGGTGCTGTATTCTACGGCTAGCCAAAAACTGACATTGGATGCTCTCGAAGAAATTCAATCAATTTCATTGGTCAAAGAAGGAGGAGAATTTTACCTTACTAATATGCCAGTAGCTTCTAAGAATCTAAGAATAAGCTTAGAAAATTACGAGCAAGGTGAATACGAGCTACACCTTATGGTAAAAGGTAAATCAGTGCCAACCATTATAGAGATTGAGAAAAAATAAAGTCCAAGAAACTTTATACCGACTTCTAAACATTTGCGAATAATAGTCCTAATCTCAATGCAGGTTAGGACTATTTTCATATCAGAAGGATACTCATCGTTTTGCTTCTGCAAAACGAACCAACAATACCATAGAAATATATAAAAAACGCTAAACGTCGATAGATTTTTACCGAAAAACGATTTTGTCAAATCACTGGATTTGATTGAATCTAACTTTGTCAAATCATAAAGGCACCAATTATTAACAACAGACACCTATGCAGCTTAAAACAATTATCATAATGATCGCATTTGCAGCTTACTCAGCAGTTGGATATGGTCAAGTAGTCGCATCAATTAATACTGGTGCAGATTTCTCCTCATATAACTCTGTTAATGCGAACAGCCAACTATCATACGCTATAGTGGATTCAGATACAAATGTCCAATTTTCAAAAGTAAATTACTCTACGACTAAAGAGCAACTTACAATGGATGCGAAGGAAGAGATTCAGTTTATCTCACTGCTTAAGGATGGCAAGTACTATTTGACAAATTTACCAGTACTATCACAAAACCTAAGAGTAAGTATGAAGAACTACGAGCTTGGCAACTATGAGCTCCACCTGATGATTAAGGGAAAGGTAGTGCCTACTATTATGGAGATAGAAAAGAAATAAGTGCAGCAGTTTAAATGAAGTAACGATCCTTTTTAGAATGAGGATGACCAGTACAAACTGCTGAATAGAATTATCAATAGGTTGTTTCAGAAATGGAACAGCCTATTTTGGTTTTTTAGAGTAAATCCTGTCTGCAAATTCTTTATTGTGGCAATTAAGATGAAGCGATGCTGGAGTACTTGAATCCCAAATAAATATGGTGTATCGCCAAAAAACTGTAATAATAGGCTAAACGTAGAAATCGCCAACCAATAGGGATTATTCACTCATATCTTTGAGTCATCAAAAGAAGAGAAACAGTAAAACGAATACATATGAAAGCTACAATCTTAAAATTCGCCTTAATAACTACGATAATAGCAACATTGACTGTTGCGGGATATAGCCAAGTAGTGGCCTCAGTAAGTGGAGCAACAAACTTTGCAACTTACAATACTATCGCGATAAGTCATTTATCTTATGACGTTCTTGAGTCTACGGACAATGTTCAATTCGAAAGTATCAATTATTCAGCTTCTTCTCAGAATCTAGCTCTCAAGACTGTAGAGGAAGTACAATTTGTCACAATATATAAAGGTGGTGAAGTGTACCTTAAGAATATGCCAGTATTTGCAAGTAGACTTACTATGAGTATGCAGAACTATGAGGTGGGCGAATATGAATTGCACATATCAGCAATGGGTAAATTAGAGCCAACAATAATTCAAATTACAAAGAACTAAAAGAGGTTTAAACAAGATCTTAAGCATTGATTGAGTGCAAGTCTAGATATAGACTTGCACCATTTTTTTGTGCCAACAACAGATAACATTAAAGGTCATTTCTAAATATGGTATACATTTGCCAATATGGAAGGCGAAAATGTCATTATATACGGGCAAGTCCTAAAGGAGAAAGATGTCTCCTATGTCGTTGAACTATGCGAAGCACTAAAGGCTTATGGTTACAATATCTACACAACCGAAGAGTATGCTATCCAGCTTAAGGATCAACGTTTACTAGAGAGATTTGCAATAACTCCTATCAAGAGTACCGCAGAGTTAAAAATATTGACCCTCTTTTCACTCGGAGGAGATGGCACTATACTTGAAGCTTCACGATGGTTGAGAGAAGCAAATATCCCAATCTTAGGAATCAATATGGGGAGACTAGGATTTCTAGCATCTATTGAAAATAGCAAGATTAAGAAAGCCATCAAGCTCTGGCACGAAAGAGACTATACGATAGAAGATAGAGGTATGTTGAGGCTAGATACAGCTCGCAATATCTTTTCAGATTTTCCCTATGCGCTTAATGACTTCACAATTCACAAGAAGGATACTTCTTCAATGATTACTATCCATACTTTTGTCAATGGAGAACATCTCAACAGCTATTGGGCAGATGGGCTTATCGTAAGCACGCCAACTGGATCTACAGGTTATTCTCTCAGTTGCGGAGGCCCGATTATCTATCCAGGATCTGGCAATATTGTCGTCACACCGGTAGCACCGCACAACCTTAATGTCCGTCCTATGGTACTCCCTGATAAAGTAGAGTTGAGATTGTCGGTTAATGGACGTGCAGATTCCTTTCTTTGTACTTTAGACTCTAGGTATGAAACAATTACCCAAGAAGATGAATTAATTCTAAGTAAAGGTGACTTTTCGACTAGTTTAATCAGTCTAAAGGGAGAAAGTTTTATGAACACTATTAGACACAAGTTAGCTTGGGGTCTTGATAGGAGGAATTAAGGTTAAGTAATGAAGGAACTACAAAAATCATATCAACGCAGTACATACTTTGATTTTCTCAAAATTGATACAGTCAATTGGAAAGAGAAAGTGAGGTTCTTCGAAAGAAGGTATGAGGATATCAATGATCTAGATTATCGAGATCAAGTCGAGATATGGTTTGAATATGCAATAGCTACATATGAACTTGGGAAGTACCATCAATTCCTTTCCTTGTCAGATGAACTTATCACATCCATATTTGAACATAATATAGTCGACATTAATGGCAGGGATGCTTTCCAATCATTATTGAAAATGAAAGGATATAGCCTTGTGCAACTTGGACAATATGATGATGCAATACATATCTTTTCAGAGTTAGTTAAGATAGATCCATACAACAATAGTCACATCAAAGCCTACTCTGGTACAGTACTCAATAAGGCCATCGAGATCCCTAATCGCATCAAGTTGTTGTCGATTGTCAGCGTTATTGTGTTCTTGACATCGAGCATTGCTGATCTGTTATTGGTCAGTCCGTTTTATGGTCAGTGGGATACTGCAATGACTACCCTGATAATCATCGCATTAATTCTTAGCTTTGCTCCGCCTTTTGTCATCTTTGCGAAAGAATATTTGAGTGGACGAATTCGTCTGCAAAAACTACTTAAGTACTCTAAGAATAAGTAGAATAGTCAGCAATTCTCTTCATTATTCTGACATAATGTCATCGAAGGCAATGTGGAATACTTTGTGACACTATAACTGTGTTATTACAACTCACCCCATAATCTAGAACTCAAGAAAGCAATACACTGCATGTTTAAATTTATAAAGAAGATATTCGGGACTAAGTACGATAGAGATGTCAAGGAGTATTCACCCGTTGTTGAAGAGATTAATGCCCACTTTAGCTCTTATGAGTCGATTACTAATGATCAACTCAGGAATAAGACTAGAGAGTTTCAATCAAGAATCAAAGAACACCTATCGGGTATAGATGGAGATATTAGTAATATCCAAGCTGAAATAGATAAGACGGATGATCCTCACACTAAAGAAGAACTCTACAATGAGCTGGACGAGGCAACTAAAGAGAGGGATAAGCACCTCGAAGTAGTCCTCAAGGACATACTGCCAGAGGCATTTGCAGTTGTTAAGGAGACTGCACGGAGATTTATGCTCAATAAGACTATCACTGTAACGGCAACTGACCACGATAGAGAACTCAGTGCTACTAAAGAATATATCCAAATAGAAGGCAACAATGCCGTGTGGCAAAATTCTTGGAAAGCTGCAGGTGGGGATATCACTTGGAATATGCTTCACTACGATGTTCAGTTGATTGGTGGTATGGTACTGCACGGTGGCAAGGTCGCGGAGATGCAGACAGGAGAGGGTAAGACCTTAGTCGCTACGCTACCAGCATACCTAAATGGTATCACAGGACTCGGTGTACACGTCGTCACAGTCAATGATTATCTCGCAACACGGGATAGTGAGTGGGTAGGTCCGATCTTTGAGTTTTTGTATTTGACAGTAGACTGTATTGATAAGTATAAGCCCAACTCTGAAGAAAGGAGAGCAGCATACAAGAAGGATATTACCTACGGTACCAACAATGAATTTGGCTTTGATTATCTCAGAGATAATATGGTTAGGAGTTCAGAAGAGCAAGTGCAACAGAAGCACCACTTTGCGATGATAGATGAGGTAGATTCTGTATTAATTGATGATGCTAGGACACCACTGATTATTTCTGGTCCCGTTCCAAAAGGTGAAGAGGAGCAGGAGTATATGGAGCTAAATCCAAAGGTTGGCAAACTGATAGAAGCACAGAAAAAACTTGCGACAAAATATTTGGCCGAAGCCAAAAAACTCTTCGCTGAAGGATATGTCGGTCATGAAGAAGGAGAAGCTGGGATGGCAGTATTGAGAGCATTCAGGGCCTTACCAAAGTACAGACCACTTATCAAATTCTTGAGTGAGGAAGGAGTGAAAGTTATGCTTCAGAAAACTGAAAATTTCTATATGCAAGAGCAATCTAAGCGAATGCATATTGTAGATGAAGAATTACTCTTCACTATAGATGAAAAGAATAGAAGTGTAGAATTAACAGAACTTGGTGTTGAGTTTCTCTCTAAAGGGGAGAATGATTCTAAGTTCTTCGTGATGCCTGATATCACAGCTGAGATGCAAGATCTCAGAGAACGTGAAGAAGCTGAAGGCATCAAGCTTACAGATGAAATCAATTCACTTGGAGTTGACTTTAGTGTAAAATCTAGAAGATTGCACGCTGTGAGTCAATTGCTCAAGGCACATACGATGTTTGTCAAGGATGAGGAGTATATCGTCGTCGATGGACAAGTAAAGATTGTAGATGAGTCTACAGGACGTATGATGGAAGGTAGAAGATACTCTGATGGTCTTCACCAAGCACTAGAGGCTAAGGAGAATGTCAAGATTGGTGATATCACACAGACATACGCAACCATTACATTGCAGAATCTCTTCCGTATGTACCACAAGCTATCAGGTATGACTGGTACAGCAGAGACTGAGGCAGGGGAGCTATGGGAAATCTATAAGCTTGATGTAGTCGTTATCCCAACTAATAGGGAAATCGTCAGAGACGATAGGGATGATCTAGTCTATAAGACAGCAAGAGAAAAGTATAATGCCGTGATCGATGAGATAGGTGGATTGACTTCAGACGGTCGACCAGTGCTTGTCGGTACAACGTCAGTAGACATCTCTGAGAAGTTGAGTCGTATGCTCAATCTCAAAGGAATCAATCATAAAGTACTCAACGCAAAGCAACACCAGAGTGAGGCAGAGATTGTTGCCGAAGCTGGAAGACCTGGTAACGTAACAATCGCCACGAATATGGCAGGTAGAGGTACAGATATCAAGTTGTCTGATACTGTGAAAGAAAGTGGTGGACTTGCCATCATTGCGACTGAGAGACATGATAGTCGACGAGTTGATAGACAGTTGCGAGGTCGAGCTGGTCGACAGGGAGACCCGGGGTCATCTCAGTTCTTCGTTTCACTCGAGGATAAGTTGATGAGACTTCGTAACTCAGAGTCTGTGGCTAAAATGATGGATAAGATGGGTCATCAAGAAGGTGATGTTATCCAGCACAAGCTAGTCACTAAATCTATCGAAACTGCACAGAAAAAAGTAGAAGAAAACAACTTCGGTATACGGAAGAGACTACTCGATTATGATGATGTGATGAACATCCAGAGAGAAGCGATCTATAAGAAGAGAGCTAATGCCCTTTCTGGTCAAAGACTTTCTGTTGATCTCTATAATATGTTCATTTCATTGACAGAGGCACTTTCTGAAAATGCAAAAGGACAACAATGGACTTATGATGAATTTGCGAATAGCTCAGTAAGTCTATTAGGGATTGATCCTGATATGGATGCAGCTGATTATAATGGATATAATGCATCAGAATTGAATGAGAGATATGAACAACAAGTTCTAGAAGCATACGAACGAAAGTCCGGGCATATTCAAGAGCTACTCTTGCCGATAATTCAAAATGTATTGGACAATCAAGGCGATAGATACAAGCGGATCACTGTACCATTTACAGATGGCTCTGAGAAAGCACTTAATATCTCTGCTGATCTTAGAGAAGCAGTATCAAGTGATGGTAAGTCTATTATGACTGATATCGAGAAGGCAGTAATCCTTGCGATTATTGATCAAAATTGGAAAGAGCACTTAAGATCAATGGATGAACTTAAGGAGTCAGTTCAATCTGCATCATTCGAGCAGAAAGATCCACTTGTCATCTATAAGATGGAAGCGTATAATCAGTTCGAAAATCTAGTTCACAACATTAACCAAGAGGCTTGCTCTTACCTACTCAAGGGTAAATTAGTGTTGCCACAACCTGGTAATGTCCAAGAAGCAAAAACACAGAAAACGGACTTCTCAAAATCAACCTCTAATCGTGATGCTGAATACGAAAGACAAAAGGCAGCGGCGATGGCAGCTGGTCGAGCACAACGACAAGCACCTGTGACATTTAAGCGAGATGAGAAAAAAGTTGGACGTAATGAACCGTGTCCATGCGGTAGTGGTAAGAAGTATAAGCAATGCCATGGCAAATAATTGATTAAATTTGAAGAGAGAAAACGATAACTAATCTATTATGAGGTACATCATCAGCACAATTGTCTTTCTGTTTTTTGGATTTGCTTCAAGCGATATAGAGGCTCAAGTAGTCTTTTCTGAAGATGCGAATGTGAGTTCATTGATGTCTAGATATAGAAGCCAGCACCAGCAACAGATTACTCAGAAAGCATGGAGGATCCAGGTCGTCACGACAAACGATCGACGAAATATGGAGGCTGCCCTCGCTAAGTTGTCACAGATGTATCCTCAACTGGACCCTTCTTGGACACATGCTAGTCCATATTATCAAGTCAAGGTAGGTGCCTTCGAAGAGAAAGATGATCTACAGAATCTCCTCCTTACTCTCAAGCGTGATTTTCCAAGTGCCATCCCTGTAATGGATGACATTGAAAAAACTAAACTACTTTAATGATTGACATAATTCGGAATTATGTCGACATCATATGATCGTAGTAGCGGTAATGTAAGGAGCCTTGATGGCATCCTCATTTCAGTCTATATCTCATTGTTATTTATTGGATGGTTAATGATTACCACTGTCGGGTTTAGTGATAGTGAGCAAGAGACATTCAGTATAACAGCAGCGTTATTATCAAGAAATTCATTTTGGTATGCGACAGCATTAGTGGCTTTTTTAGGAACACTGTTACTAGATTATAAATTTTGGAATTCTACAGCATGGTTATGGTACGCTGCCGGTATGGTCCTACTCCTTTTAGTCGTTGTGTTTGGTCGGGAAGTGAAGGGAGCTACGAGTTGGTTTTATATAGGTGGATTCAGTTTTCAACCTTCAGAGTTTGCTAAGGTTGTCACTATAATCAACCTAGCCGCCTATCTTGGGCTCGCATCAGTTAACTTTAAGAATACTCGGCACATACTGATAGCACTTGGGATTACCCTCTTTCCATCTATGCTGATTATGTTGCAGCCCGATGCAGGTTCCGCGTTGATATTCACCTCATTATTAGTAGTGTTTTACAGAGCTGGATTGCCACCTATCGTCTTTGTCATCATCTTCACATTGACTGGTGCTGTCATTGGTACATTGCTGACGAGTGTCACCACTATTGTGCCATTTATATTCATCTTAGGTTTTGGATTGCTGACTACTCAGTTCAGAAATTATACGTTCTACTTAGGTGCAGTTGGATTGCTGACACTGTTGACAATAGCCTTGATTAACTTTATTGAGCCGCGTTATCTTGTCCTTGCTACTGGATTGATTTATGTAACGTTTTCGATATTTACTGCAATCAAAAACAGACTACAACCAGTCGCTGCTATTGCACTATTTATAACTGGAGTACTAGGCGTATCTCTAGCAACGAATTATGGTTATGAATCTATTCTTAAACCTCACCAACAAGATAGAATAAACGTCTGGCTTCACCCTGAAAAGTGTGATCCACAGGGCTCATTATATAATGTAATCCAATCCAAAACAGCAATAGGATCTGGAGGGGTATT
The DNA here is from genome assembly GCA_938041445.1 of uncultured Saprospiraceae bacterium. GTDB lineage: Bacteria > Bacteroidota > Bacteroidia > Chitinophagales > Saprospiraceae > JAHDHH01. The sequence continues at coordinate 12,912 of CALISO010000090.1, read as the reverse complement.
AGGCAAGGGTTTCCTCAAAGGAAATATGACTAAGCTCAACTATGTACCAGAGCAGAGTACCGACTTTATTTTCAGTACCTTGGGCGAAGAGCAAGGATTTATAGGTGTAGTAGGAGTGATCATATTGTTTTTCTTACTGCTAGCCAGGATAACAACTATTGCCGAAAGAGCTAAGAATAACTTTATACTCTACTATGGTTATGGACTTGCATCGATATTGTTTTTCCAGGTCTGTATCAATATTGGAATGACGATGGGAGTGATGCCGGTAATCGGTATACCACTGCCATTTATAAGCAAAGGAGGTACAGCACTCGTAATGTATTCAATAATGATCGGCATCCTTGTCAGAATGGATCTAGATCGTAACAAAAGATAAGACACCACAGTGAAATTTGATTTAATCGCAACAGATAAAGTATCAGGGGCAAGAGCAGGTGAGTTGCATACTGATCACGGAGTCATCGAGACTCCAATTTTTATGCCAGTAGGGACGCTAGGCACTGTCAAAGGTATCCATCAAGCAGAGCTCAAGGATCAAATCAAGGCGGAAATTATTCTTGGCAATACTTACCATTTGTATCTCCGTCCAGGTATAGATGTAATCCAGAAAGCAGGAGGCCTGCATAAGTTCATCGGATGGGATGCACCTATGCTTACGGATAGTGGAGGTTATCAAGTCTATTCTCTCAGCGGTCAGCGTAAGATTAAGGAAGAAGGTGTCCATTTTAGATCTCATATTGATGGAAGTAAGCACTTCTTCACACCTGAAAACATTATGGATATTCAGAGAGTAATCGGCGCTGATATCATTATGGCATTTGACGAATGTACACCTTATCCATGCGAGTACTCATATGCTGCAAAGTCTCTTGATATGACACATCGTTGGCTAGATAGATGTTTCACACAGTTCAATAAGACAGAACCTCACTATGGTTATCAGCAGACTCTAGCACCGATAGCACAAGGAAGTGTATATAAAGACTTGCGTCAAAAGTCGTGTGAGTATATTGCAAATGTTGGTGCTGATATCAATGCTATAGGTGGGCTCTCAGTTGGAGAACCGCACGAGGATATGTATGCAATGACTGAGGTGTGTACAGCGATCCTTCCCAAAGACAAACCACGATACTTGATGGGAGTAGGTTTACCAGAGAACATTCTAGAGTGTATCGCCTTGGGTATCGATATGTTTGACTGCGTACTACCATCTCGTAATGCGAGACACGGATTGCTTTATACGATGGAAGGAACAATCCATATTAAGAACAAAAAATGGGCTGACGACTTCAGTCCAATTGATGCCAGTATGGTAGGGCATACGTCTGCACATTATACTAAGGCATACCTCAGGCACTTATTCACAGTGAGAGAGCTGCTTGGTGCCCAGATTGCGACTCTTCACAACCTTTCATTCTATCTCAACCTTGTCAAGATTTCGAGAGAGAAGATTCAAGAAGGTACATTCGGAACTTGGAAAGATTATATAATACCGAGACTTAGGAATAAGTTATAGAGCTATGCTTAAGAAGCTAGATTACTATATCATCCGAAAGTTCTTAGGGACATTTTTCTATGCGATACTTCTCATTACGATGATTGCTATCGTGATAGATTTTAGCGAGAAGGTAGATAAGTTATTTGCTCCTGGGATTACAATGAAGCAAGTATTATTTGACTATTATTTGCACTTTATTCCATGGATTAATGGATTGCTTTGGCCCTTGTTTGCTTTACTGTCTGTGATATTTTTTACTTCCCGATTGGCTAAGAATAATGAGATTATCTCAATCCTGAGTAGTGGAGTCAGTTATCGACGGTTTCTGACCCCATATTTGGTTGCAAGTACTCTACTAGCAAGTTTATTATGGATAGGAAATAACTTTGTTATTCCTAAGAGTATTAAGCTAAAGAATGAATTTGAAGAGGTCCAAATGAATAGGTCTAAGACTAAGACTCTTGGATATAACACTCACTTTTTTCTAAGTCCAGATGAGAAAGTTTACCTAAGGCATTATAGGTCTAAGGATACTACTGGCAGTACTTTCCGCTATGAGAAGTTCAAGGATAATTCCCTAGTATACATCCTGAAGGCCAACCGGATGACACTCAAGGAAGCACCAAACTTGTGGACGCTGCACGATTACGAGAAGCGATCCTTTGACGGTATGAACGAGAATTTTATCAGTGGTAAAGGGCAGCAATTAGATACAATTCTCAGTTTGGAGCCAAAGGACTTTCTCCGAAACTCAAGATTGATACAAAATACCACAACGGCTGACTTACTTGAGTTTATTGATATCGAGCAGCAACGAGGCCTTGATACAGCTCAAGCGATGAAGATAGAAGTGCATCGACGATCAGCTGATCCAGTTACAATTATTATTCTGACGTTGCTCGGAGTAGCGATTGCATCTCGGAAGGTAAGAGGAGGACTTGGATTACATATTGCATCAGGAGTTATCATCGGGGCTGCATTTGTTTTGGTATCAAGATTCAGTATGACGATTTCCAACAACTTGAGTATCCATCCAGCATTTGGTATGTGGTTGCCAAACATCATTTTTGCAATACTAGCCTTGATTCTAGTGAGTCGAGCTCAAAAGTAAATGGTGAGCTAGTAATCCATCATATAAGAATTCAAATTGACTTCTTTGTCGAGGTTGATCTTTTTGCGCAAGCGATATCTAGCAATTTCCACTCCTCTGACAGAGATGTTGAGCAGAGGGGCGATATCCTTAGTCGTAAGATTCATTCGTAAGTAAGCACAGAGCTTTTGATCTTTAGGTGTCAGTACTGGATATTCACTCTTTAGTCTCTTAAGGAAGTTGTGATTAGCTTGATCATAATGAATGCTAAAGTTCTTCCAATCATCTTCAACTCGATCATCATCTCTGAGGAGTGAAATAATTTTTCTCACTTCTTTTTTTGCTTCTTGATCTTTAATTTTGCTGACAATCTTCTCTACTTCCGTTCTGATAGCAGTCAGAGTTTCACTCTTTTGAAGAAGATGCATTGTTGACATCGCCAGTTCCTTATTCTTGAATAAAATTTCATTTTCAAGCTTTTCACTTTTTAACGTTTCTAGCTCTAGTTCACTTTCTTTCTTGAGCCTCTCCATTTCCAGCTCAGTATTTTTCTTTTCAGTCTCTAGAAGGGCAGTTGTCTTTTTGTATTGTTTTCTTGGGATCAGTAGCATTGACCCTAAGACTATTAAAAATATCAAACCATACAACACATAGGCGACCATAGATTTATGCCATGGAGTTTCAATTGTTATCATTGATTGTACTGTATTTGAAGTTTGACCAAATGGACCAACTATTCGCATATTGAAAGTATAATCACCATGATTTAGGTTTGTGTATTCCTTAGTTGTGCTTTCACTTGGATATGACCAATCTTTATCTACACCTTCCATTAAGTAGCTATATCTGTATTGCCCACTACTCCTATATGGTCCAGCAAAATCAAATCGAATATCGGAGCATCGTTTATGTAAATCAAGATGACTTAATTCTCCGACACCGCCATAAATGATGCTATCATTTGAGCTAGGAAGGCTGATTGTTGTAAAGTATGGTTCTGGGACCTCATCGGATGAAATATCTGAATAAACCTTACTCACTCCTTTAGTGGTACACATCAGAATGTTATCGTTATCTAAGGCATATAAGTTTTCAAAACCACCAATATAATCTGATTGGTCAACTCGATCTTGGCTGACAAATGCGTTGACATCAATGCTCTTATCGTCATTGATTGTCAACAGTCTTGTGCCATCTGTAGAGATAGTCCAATACATATTGTCATCTTTAGCAGGAATCAGCCTCTTGACATGAAGGTGAGTGACTGTGTCCATCTGCAAGTACCGGTCAAAGTTGTCTTCGGCGGCATTGTATTGGTAGGTGCCAGTCTCATTAGTCAAGGTACATTGGCCATTGACATTGTATACATAGTTACGGCTATCAGAGTGAAAGCCACTTGACTTTTCATATTCTTTTACCTTAGAACTATTGTAATTTTCATCTAGATTGATACGATAGACCTTTTTATATGGATGTGAAACCCAAAGGTTTTTGTCATTGTCATAAAGCATAATACGACATGATTCATTGAGACCTGAAACTTTTGAAGTTTCTTGCCAACTCCCATTTTGCTTTTTGACAATATACACACCTGTATACGTACCGATAGCAATCACACCATCATCCAACTTGACATACTTCCAAGTTCCTTCTTGTAGAATAGGAACGAGTGATAGATCTTTTTTTACTTGATATGCACCTGATGCATGAGCTAAGAATAATTCATCGTCGATAATATCTAGCCCCCAGTTTTGACCAATACTTCCTTCTATTAGTTTAAAAGATAACGCCTGGAAGGGACTATAGTATTGTTGCTCATTTATGGTATATAGTCCATTGGATGTACAGAAGAACAGATCTCCTTCCCATCTGATCACATCGTATACGGCACCTTCAAGTTCTCCATCAGGATAAAAGACATAATGGCCGTCAGTAAGAGCAAATTCATCTATACCATTATTATTTGCTGTCCATACCATACCAGTGGGAGAAACATAGAGGTTATTTATCTCATTATTCAGAAGGCCATGTTTCTTTTCAATTACATGTTTTGTAGTACCGTTTTTATTGATAATTGCGATTCCTCCAAGTCTGGTTCCAACTATAATTAGGTCATCTTGATAGGTTGTAGCACATTTGATTCTCTTATCGGCTAAATACTGTTCAGCATTAGTGTCCCATTGAATGAATTGTTCATTTTGGTAAATCCAGATGCCGTTGTTGGCAGTAAAGACATAAGCGTTGCCGTTAAATTCCAAGATTTCTGCAATGTCCATCGATTTAATGATTTCATCGCCTGCTATTTGTATGGTTTTACCTGTTTTATCAATTTTGAATAATCCTACTCCAATCTCAGAAAACCAAACCTCATCACCAATTGGTGCTAATTTCGACACTAGTTTTCCAGAGCCATATTTAGTAATAGTGCCATTCTTTATAGCATGGATGTGAGATGTCCCATTGCGATAATACAAAGTGCTATTCACGAATGTCAAGTCCCAAATTTCTTGCAGATTTTGGTCCTTCAAATAGGATTCATCTGTTATAGATGAATAGGTTAGCACACCTGAACTATTTGGCCTAAAGTAGCCTAGTTCTCCTTGACCACCTACCCATATTGTATCGTGATTAACTTCAATTGATCTTAGAACAGTATTAAGCGGTGTCAGATGATGTTGCCAGTCCTTTCCATTGTATAGTAGTAGGCCGGCTTTATTGGCAAATACAAGATGTTGATCATAAGCCTCTACATCCCAATTGTCGGCACCAAAACTATAATCTTGTTTGTCATAATTGTGTACTACAGGAAGACCTAGATTGGGCGACTGAGCAACTAACTTTTGAAATGTATAGGTAGATGTAACTACAAATAGTAGGGTTATCGTCCATATTCTTTGATTATTTGGTCTCATATATAGTGTCGCAGTCTTGTGCTTGTAGTACGATAAATATTAACTGATGTAATAATGATGTAGCTAAAGTTTCAAATTTAGGTATTATTGTTGACTACTTTGCGGCAGAATTAATAATTACAATCACGCGAACGATTGTATTATTATTTGGGTTACCCCATAGTAATCGAAATAAGGATGACACTGTTTCTGTAAATGCTGCAGATATCCAATTATTAATTCGTAAATTGAAATGGGTAAAAACTTATTTCATCTTAGCCTTGATTGATAGTGTATTCGTAGTTCAGTTTGTAGGCAAAGTGTTGAAATAGGGAGTAATAAAACTTATTTGAAAAATCTTGTTTAACCTTAAATAATACAATAAAGAATTTATGAAAAATCTATTAATCTATTTCCTAACCTTTTCCCTAGTATTTGCTTTCGTTGGGTGTGATGATGATACCGATACAATGACACCTTCAATGACTGATGCACCTGTTGCAAGTTTTCAGTTTGAAATCAGTGCAGATAACTTTGCGGAGGTAACATTTAGCAACTTCTCTCTGAATGCAGATAGTTATGAGTGGGACTTTGGAGATAATACTACTTCCAATGAAGAGAACCCTGTGCACATCTATTCCGCAGGAGGGAATTACACCGTTGTATTGACAGCATCATCAGGTAATGAATCTGCGACATTCTCCCAATCATTTGAAATTGTAGACCCAGGAGATGCAGCATTGTTATTAAATGGTGGATCATCAAAAACTTGGAAACTATTCAGAGAAGGTATTAGTATGTCAGTCGGACCTAATATGGCTGATCAAAGTTGGTGGCCAGGATTATCAAATGATGGATCAAGACCTTGTATGTATCAGCACGAGTTCACCTTTACTTCTGATGGACAATTCATTGTAGACGATAAAGGAGAGTACTGGGCAGAATTCGGTTTATTCAATAACGTAATGGGATGTTCGATGGATGTTGATTTTGGATGCTTTGATAGTACATCAGGAATGTTCAACGCATGTGGAGATGATGTATCTGCTTGGGCTTCAGGAACGCATCAATATGATTATGATCCTTCATTAGGAACATTGACACTTACAGGAATTGGTTCATGGATTGGTATTCCTAAACTTGGAACTACTGGTGAAGTTTTAGTACCACAGCCAACAGTTACTTCCGCTATCAGTTTTGAGTCGTTCACTGGTTATGATGTCATGACAGTGGTATTTGACTACGGTGATGGTAACGGATACTGGCCAATTAAGTATGTAAGTTACAGTGACCCAAGTCTAGAGCCGGAGCTCATGACAGAATTTACAGGAGAAGAGTTTGGTGAGGATTTACCAGACATCACACCAGATGAATTGTTTAGATCTTTTGCTTCTAATGATGCTAGTGAGTGGATACTATTAGATACGATTACTTCAGGATCTGGAATCGAGTATGGTGTAGATGATCCTGCAGACCCGACTGGCGCAAAAGTTGGATTGTACACAAGAATTGAAGCAGAATTCCAAGAATTACAATTCCAAACAGCTCCAGATAAAAGTGATATCAACTTTGCTAATATCAATACGATATCACTAGATGTGTATATGCCAAGCACTAATGAATATGGTGACTTGACTACAGGTGTCAATATTGGAATAGCTGATAGAAGTCAGATAGAGCAATGGTGGACAGACTTTACACAATATGAAAATGATGGAAGTACAATTCCATTAGATGAGTGGACTACTCTTACATATGATATTAGTGCCCCAGATAATGGTGCTAACCCTAAAGAAAGAGAAGGTTATGATATGTTCTTCATAAGCATTGGAGGTGGAGGTCACTTCGGTACAGGAACATTCTATGTAAGAAATTTCAGATTGAATTAAGCTTATTTATCCAAAAAATATTTAACAACCTGAGAGTATTTACTCTCAGGTTGTTTTTCTCAAAAATTAGATATATGAAAACTATCCAATTCCTAACAGTTGTACTTGCCGTTATCACATTTGCTTCATGCGATGATAACAATGGTACCGAAGCAACTCAAGATCTTAGTGATCTGCAAGTCTCTATTGCGGTCATTGATGAAACTACTGGACAAGTTGCATCAACTCATACAGCACTGAATGCTGCCTCATATGAAATAGATTTTGGAGACGGGGCGGTTGTCAATACAGGTGCTAACTATGTAGAACACTCTTATCAGTCTAGCGGTGTATATACAATCGTTGTAAAAGCATTTGATAACGAAGAAAGATTCTTGAGATATGAGGATGATGTCGTTATAGATTTTGGAGATGTCAGCAACCTACATGAAGGATATACAACACCCCTCAGTTATGAAGGTATGGAGCTAATTTTTGCGCAAGAATTTGATAATCCTACACTAGACGCTTCCATATGGACTCATGAGACAGGAACTGGTTGCCCCAATCTATGTGGATGGGGTAATAATGAATGGCAGCATTATAGATCTCAAAACACCTTAGTTGATAATGGCCTTGCAACTATTACAGCTAAAAATGAATCATTTGAAGGAGCTAATTATACTTCTAGTAGAATGATTACAAAAGGAAAATTTGCATTTAAATATGGAAGAGTAGATATCCGTGCAAAGCTACCAAGGGGCCAAGGATTATGGCCTGCACTGTGGATGTTAGGATCAAACATTGATCAGGTTGGATGGCCAGCATGCGGAGAAGTTGATATTATGGAGATGGTTGGCAATAGAGAGTCAACTACCTACGGTACTGCTCACTGGGATAATAATGGCAACTATGCAAGTCATAGCAATAGCTATGATTACACTGAAGACTTAGATCAAGAATTTCATGTCTATAGTATCGTATGGACAGAACAGTCTATCAAATGGTATTTTGATGACCTTGTCTACAATACATTAGATATCACAAGTGCTTCACTTTCAGAATTTAGGGAACCTATGTTCTTGATTATGAATGTAGCAGTTGGTGGTAACTGGCCAGGTTATCCTAATCCTAGTACTGAGTTTCCTACTTCTATGGAGGTAGATTACGTCAGAGTATTTCAATAAGCCTTCCCCAAACTAAAGAGAAGGCATTAAACACTCAATAACAATAAATAAACATATGTGGAATCGCATAATAGCCTCGCTGACCATTTTATTTTTCAGTCTAGGGCTTTCTGCTCAGATAGATGTCTCTGGTAAAATATTAGATGCTACAACCGGAGAATCAGTAATAGGTGCTACAGTACTCGTCGATGGTACTACGGATGGTACAATTACAGACATAGATGGTTCATACAGCCTCACTGGTGTCGATAGTGATGCAACATTGGTTGTGTCATATATCGGTTACGAAACTCAACAGATATCTGTTGATGGGAGATCTTCAATCGATGTTTCTCTCGGAATCGAAGCTAATGAATTAGATGAGATCGTTGTTGTCGGTTATGGTCGCCAAAAGAAAAAAGTCGTTACAGGCGCAATTGCGTCAATCGATGCAGATGAAATTACACAAGCTCCAGTAACAAGAATAGACCAAGCCTTACAAGGTCGGACTCCTGGTGTACAAGTAACAAATCAATCAGGTCAACCGGGCGAAGAACCAACTGTACGTATCAGAGGTACGGGTACTACAGGTAACCCAACACCATTATACGTCGTAGATGGACTACCAGTCGCAGGAATTGACTACTTGAACCCTGGTGATATTGAATCAATAGATGTACTAAAGGATGCGGCATCTGCAGCAATTTATGGCGCTAGAGCAGCAAATGGTGTAGTATTAATTACCACTAAGGGAGCTACAGAAGGGGCGATGAGAGTTGCTTATGATGGGTATTATGGAGTACAAAATGCAACCAATAGAATAGACATGCTAGATGCAGATCAGTATGTGATGATGATGAATGAAGGTGCTCGAAATGCAGGATTAACTGAGCCATTCGATACTCAAGAAATTCAAGGAATTAATACAGATTGGCAAGATGCATTATTTGTGCAGAATGCCCCAATGCAATCCCATCAAGTTTCAATATCAGGTGGCAATAAAAAGTCAAAGTATCTATCTAGTGTATCCTATTTCACTCAAGATGGTATTATTGGAGGAGAGAAATCAAAATTTGATAGATATACTGGTCGTATCAATGCTACACATAGAGCAAACGACTACATCACTATCGGAGCAAATATGGGTTACACTCACTTGACTAGAAGAAGTATTTCTTCTAACACATCATTTAATGGTGCTTTCAGTAGCGCATTGAATCTTGATCCTCTGACACCAGTCATAGAAACTCGTGAGTCTGTACTTAATTCATATCCATTTACTGTAGAACCAGTTGTACAGAACGGTGATGGTGAGTTTTACGGAATTAGCAATTTAGTAGGAGCAGAGATTGTAAATCCGCTTGCATTGATTGAGACTGATAATAGTCAGACACGTAAGGATCAGTTAGTTGGGAATATGTTTGCTGAGATTAGCCCAATCAAGAACCTGACCTTAAAAACTTCATATGGAGTAGATTTTTCTTACATCTTAGATGATGGGTTTAGACCTTTGTTCTTTTTGAATGGTGCTCAACTCAATGAGATTACAACTGTCAATAAACGAATCCAGAGATTCTACAGCTGGCAATGGGAGAATACTGCTAGCTATAATTTTAATATTAATGAAAAACATTCAATAGGATTACTTGCTGGTACAACAGCTAATGAATTAGCCTTTGAAGACCTTTCTGGATTTAATTCTGGGGTGCCTACTGATGATCCAGATAACGTTTATCTCAATTCAGCAATTGATACTTCCGATATGTCGGGAGGTGGTGCTTGGGAAGAGGCCTTATTCTCCACTTTTGGAAGGGTAAACTATAGTTACAACGATAAGTATTCAGTGACAGCAATTGTCAGAAGAGATGGTTCATCAAAATTTGGGGCTAACAATAGATTTGGAGTATTCCCTTCCGTAGGTGTTGCATGGGTAGTAAGTGATGAGCCTTTTATGAGTGGACTTGAATTTATGAACTATGGTAAGTTGAGAGGGTCATGGGGAATTAATGGAAGTCAAGCAATTGGTAATTATCAATTCTTATCCTCTATCGATCAGAATAGAGTATATAATGGCGAAGTAGGCGCATCTCCGTTATCCACCGGAAATGCAGACCTTCAATGGGAAGAGTCAAGACAATTCAATGTTGGATTTGATTTTGGACTCTTAGAGAATCAGATACAAGGGTCGCTTGATTACTATGTAAAGAATACTGTAGGATTACTTGAGACTGTCGCAGTGCCAGGATATGTAGGTAATGCAGCTCCAGTTGCCAATGTAGGAAGTGTGAGGAATAGTGGATTAGAACTAGCCCTCAACTATCGAAACAAATCAGGACCTGTAGGATACTATATCGGTGTCAATGGTGGATACAATAAAAACACGATGACCGAAATAGGCAATGAGCAAGGTGTCATACCAGGAGCAGGATGGGCTCTTGAATCTTCTGTGACTAGAACTGAAGAAGGATTGCCAATCGCATATTTTTGGGGATATGAAACAGCAGGAATATTCCAAAACCAAACTGATATATTCTCACATATCGGAGCTACAGGACAACCGCTACAGCCAAATGCACAACCAGGAGACGTTAGATTTGTTGATGTGGATAATGATGGTGAGATAAGCGAAGACGATCGTACATTTATTGGTAATCCAACACCAGACTTCACTTTCGGAGCAACAGCATCATTTGATTTCAAAGGCATAGATCTTTCCTTGTTTTTTCAAGGAGCAGCAGGTCATCAAATCTTTAATGGTCTACAAAGAAGAGACCTAAGATTTACGAATAGAACTACAGCAGTACTAGAAAGATGGACAGGCGAAGGCACGTCAAATACAGAACCGAGATTTACTTGGATAGATACCAACAACAATAATCGAGTCTCTGATCTTTATATAGAAGACGGTGACTACATACGGTTACGAAATATGCAGATAGGGTATACCTTCAAACCTGCAACAATGAAAAAAGTAGGAGGACAAAGTCTACGACTATACGTATCAGGAGAAAACGTGTTTACCTTAACAGGGTATACAGGAACAGACCCAGAAATAGGTGCTCAAGGATTTTTTGATTCCAATGGAAACTTCAATGCGTTCAATGTTGGAATTGATAGAGCTGTGTATCCACAAGCTCGGACCTTCAGAGTTGGTATATCATTAACTTATTAAGAATTAAATTATGAAGTCTAATTACTCTATAGTTACGTTATTCACTATCGCTTTCTTAATAACAGCTGTCGGCTGTAGCGATGAATTCTTAGAACGTGAACCTCTTGATCGAATAGTCACGTCTAATTTTTATAAAACTGAAGCAGATGCTAAGCAAGGAGTCATAGCGGTCTATGATGCTTGGCAATATCAATCTTCGCCAGGTGTATCTTGGGCTCCATTTACGACAGTGTCTGACCTCTTGTCAGATGACGCATTAGCTGGTGGTGGAGATGCGAATGATGGACTAGAGCAACAACAGTTGAATACCTTTAATTGCCCAACGACAAATAACATCGTTCACTCAATTTGGCTAAAAAATTATACGGGAATTTACAGAGCAAACATTTTGCTAGAAAAGCTCCCTGAGATTGATGCTTCAGATGAGTTCAAGACTAGGATTGAAGCTGAGTGTAAATTTTTAAGAGCTTACTTCCACCTTGAGTTGGTAAGATTTTTTGAAAATGTTCCACTACTCACGGCAACCATTGGTGGGCCTTCAGAATATAATCAGGAGCAAAATACTCCCGAAGAGGTGTATACTCAGATAGCACAAGACTTATTAGATGCAATGGAAGGTTTACCAGAAGTGATACCATCTAATGAGACAGGACGTGTGTCTAAGTGGGGAGCGAAAGGGTTGTTAGCACGAGCATATCTGTTCTATAAAGGAATCTATGGTGGAACACTTACCACGACTCAAGGAACTGTGGATGATGCAAGTGTACTTCAACATCTAGAAGATATTATCTCAAGTGGAAACTTTGCATTACTCGAGAACTTCGAAGAGAACTTTAGAAATGCTGGAGAATTTGGAAGTGAATCTATCTTAGAAATTGCATTTGGAGATAGCCCTGCTTGGTGGGATTGGGGATATTTGAGAGGTGCTGAAGGAAATCTTGCAGCTCAGATGCAAGGCCCTAGAGTCACAGGATCAACAAATTGGAATAGAGGTTGGAGTTTTGCTCCAGTCACTGAAAAACTATTTCAACTGATGCAAGGAGATCCGAGACTAGAAGCAACTATTGTTACTGAAACTCAATTGGACGGTACTCTTGTGAAAGGATACCAACATACAGGATACTACTCACGTAAGTACACATCGGATGCTGAGCACTGGGGATCGGATGGACAATTTGAACATAACAGAACTTGTAATTACAGAGTCATTAGGTATTCAGACAT
>CALISO010000089.1 GCA_938041445.1 uncultured Saprospiraceae bacterium | reverse complement strand
AGAATCCAAGTCTTCTGTTCCTTCCAGTATGATTCCATCATAAAAATCATTGCAAATGGTAAGAGAGTCAAGAGAGAAACTTGCACCTGATATGCCATCCTCTTCTACATTCACTACAAATGTTTGGCTTACATCTGAGCTACAATCTTGATTGAATCCTTGCAGAGCAAAAAATCCTTCATCATCCAAATAGGATAGATCGATAATTGTGCAAGGCTGAGTCGCTGTAAGTATAATGCTATCGGCAACCATATCCACAACCTGGACACTATCGTAATCAAAGATGTTGTTCAGATCAAAACAATATTCAAAACCAAACAAAGCTGCTCGGCAAACAACTGTATCTAAAAAGGTTAATTCTGGTATGTCAGGTCTTGATCTCACAAAAAATGTCACTTCATCAGACACATCTGATTCACACCCATTCTCAGCAGCACTTGCAGTATAAGTTCCTACACTGATCTGACTCACGTCTGGCAATACCCAATCTTCCCCTATATTACTTGTCCCATTTGGCCCTGACCAAGTATATATCACTTGATCATTTGGCTGAATAATTGATAAAAAGACATCGTCTCCTTCACAGACAACATCTGGTGTTGATATTTGAGGTACTTCTGGTAACGCAAATACTTCCACTGCAGTCTCCAACGAAGCCACAGTAGTACATCCGTCACTATTGATAGAAACACTATAATTGCCTGAATTTTCGGTACCTACATTTGCCAAAAGTAAAATATTACTTGATGTCACTTGAGTTCCTATTGGAGTTTCCCAAATGTATTCTACTCCAGGTGAATTGACTTCAGTTGCGATGAGTTGTAGGACCTCGCCTTGACAAGTATTGTTGACCTGTAGTATTTCAGGTTGGCTAGGTGTCATATTGATATTAACGGTTGTACTTATCGATTCAGAGGCACATCCATTTCCAATGGCAACCAGGGTATAAATTCCATTATCTGCAGATGTCGCATTCAGTATTTGCGGATTGAGTTCTGAAGAAGTAAAGTTATTTGGTCCTGACCATTCATATTGATAGTTGCCAGGCGGGAAGATTGTAGGAGAAAAATCTATGGTAATATTCGTTGCTTCACACAAAGGAGCTGAGTTGCTCAATGCTGTGATAATTGGCGGTGTATTAATCACAACAGATGTAGATTCAGTAGACTCACAACCGCTACTATTGATTACAGTAAGTGAATACTCACCAGCTTCTGCAACTACGACTGGCATTTGACCATTGATAACTATTCCACTTGGGCTGACCCAGGTATACGTCGATTGTGGTACTAGTGTAGAAATCAATGAAACACTATCTCCAAAACACACTGGACCGTCATTACTCACTCCTACTTGCAAGGAAGTAGCAACATTGACTGTGAATGGTTCTGATTTTTCAGATACACAAAGATTACTTTCTATGCTACTAGTCCAGTCACCAGTTAAGTCTACCGTACTATTGTTTATGGTCAATGTATTAGTCGTTGTATTACTGAAAAGCAAACCATCTTTATACCAAGTATAACCGTCAGCATTAGTGACATTTGTAATAGTCAAGCTAAATGGAACTCCTTCACAGAGCAGATTATCTCCAGCAATTACAGGCGTATCAGGTTTATCAAAGACAACAACTTGTACTGTGGCAATGTCAGAAAGACAGCCATTGTTCTCGACAATAAGCGAGTAAGTTCCTTCACTTTGTAAAGAAGCAGAAGGAATTGATACAGGTGAAAATCCATCACCCATATAGCCATTTGGCCCTGACCATTGATATACCACACCTGGAATTGGTGATTGTATAGCATTGAGCTGTATAGGATCACCTTCACAAACCGTGAGAAATGGATTTCCAACTTCTGCTGCTGGGACTAGAGAGACGTCGACACCGATACTTGGTGATGCATTACTCGTACACAACTCATTGCTCACTTCAACGTAGAATAAGTGAAGGCCTTCTACACCTCCTACTGACAACGTAGGTTCATCGGTCTGAGCGATAAGGATACCATTAGGTGCAGCACCTTCATACCAATTATACGTCACTTCACCTGAGTAGGTGTCAGTAGTCAATACAATATCCTCTCCTACACATTGATTGATATCTTGTGTCGAGATAGTTGGATCACTAAATTGATCTATTTGGACGTCAATGCTAGCAACAGTACCGCAGCCATTGATTCCTTGGACCACAAGTGTATAGATGCCTGCATCAGACAACTGGGGGTTTTCGATTATTGGATTCAGCTGATTCGATAAATAGTTATTTGGCCCTGACCAAAATACCTGAAGTGCTTCAAAATTATTTGATCCTGGAATATTAGAGAACAATTGTAGATCTTCATCCTGACATATTCCAATAGAGAATGTAGGTGCTATCTGCTGCTGTAGTACTTGAATATTACTTGTACAAGTAGACATATTACCAGATTCGTCTACTGCAGTTGTTGTTACTACAACTGTGCTATTCACGTCTTCACAATCGATGATATTGATGTCAAATGATGTAGTAACATCGCTACAATTGTCAGATGCAAAATCGATTAAATCCGCTTCTTGAAACACATAAGGAGACAAACCATCAAGCAATAAAGTAATCGAAGTATCCCGACAAGTTATCTCAGGCTCGATAAGATCAGCGACTGTCAGATCATAACTACATTCTCCTATATTCCCAGTTGCATCCTGTACTTGATAAGAAATGCTGTATGAACCGACACATAACTCATGGATAGGCGCATTTTCTAAATCGTCCATTAGACCACTAATCAACGTGTCTCCCGTAATCGTATAATTGGGCTGGATGTCGCTATATAATAAGGTCAATCGCAAACTAGATAACCCATCAAATCCATCCTCAACATCACCACACGGAGGCAATCCTCCGCCTACAAATGTAAATGTGATTGTATCATCTTGAATCCAACTATCAAATTGTGCTGGATCAATATCTCTCAAAAGCGATTGTTGATCACTACATGGTTCTACAAGACTTGCATCCAGCTGAAGAAAGATCTGACCATCTTCATCAATAATCGTAACGAAGTTATCAGTTGTATTGGTGACAAGATCTATTCTGATTTGAGGATTCTCAAGAATCTTGTTTGTCGCATTAGGAATCGTATATGTGTACATTCGATTAATTGCGGAAAAACTCTCAGAGATAGGATTGAAATTAAACTCTATATCTCCCGTACCTTCTGGTAAAGTCTCAGATATTCTTCCAGATGAAATACAATTATCCGAATATTCAAAGTTAGTTGATAGTTGATATTCAACACAACAGGAGTTATTAGCTGTGATTATTGTAGAGTCACTTGGACACAATAAGTTAGGGGGTTGGTTGTCGATTACCTCTATTTGAGTCTCACAACTCCCAATGTTGCCACCACAATCTTTGAAGAAAAATTCAACTGAGTGCATACCTTCTTCCAACTCAAGATTGAGAAAATCTCTTTCATTAGTAAGAATACTCCCACCATTGTCTAAGCTATAAGATACTTCTATCAAATCACCAACACTTAGCTGAGTAGACAACGTCACAATTGCCAAAGATTCATCGCATATATCATTGATGCCAAGTGAACCATTACCTGGAGGCACGTTAGGCTCTAGCACAATATCTATCACACCATCTGCCAACCAACTTCTTATAGAATCTGCAGGAATCTCTGAAATAAGCATAAACGTATCTTGACACTCCTGCTGAAGTCGTGGACTCTGACCATAATCTACTCCTTCTATTAATACATTGAAAAATTCTTGAAATCCATCACCATCAAATGCACTAAAATCTAATTGTATCTCCGCGTCTTCTGTCCCTATCTGATTAATGTTGAGATCGGCAAATGAAAAGGTAATAGGATTAACTAATGTGGTAGAACTGCCGCTTTCATCTGACTCAATAGGAGCACTCAATTCAGAGGTAAATACACCTGATACCGATTGACAATTGTCCTCTACAGTAGGAATCGGGATTGTCGCATTAGCGATGCAATCCTGTCCTAATAGAGGAACTTCGATGATTTCCAGACACTCTATAATTTCAGGTGGTTGTTCATCTATAATAATGACAGATGCTGCAGTTTGACTAGCATTGCCGCAAGCGTCAAAGTAAACAACGGTGTATTGCTCAGTAAATACAATCCCATCTTCGGATACTTGACAATAATCAACAGGAATATTTGGTTCCTCTCCAGGGTAAGTTGAAGGGTCAGATAGGTCGAAACTTCCAGATTCTGCAACGAAGCTAGATATCTGGCTACAAGTGTCAATGGCTTGACTCCCTCCTAGATCATTAATCCAATCACTTAGTACGTCATTGAAAGCTATCAGGGTGTCACACGGAATAATCAGGTCAGCGGCATTTACTGATATGACAGGTGGGAGATTATCGATCAAATTTATCCTTTGTGTGAAAATTGTATCATTTCCGCAAACATCACTGATTGTATAAGTTCTATCTAGTTGGATACTGCAGTCATCCTGCGATACATCCACATCGTTAAAAGTGATAAATACCTCAGAATCACAAGGATCAGATATGGTGACAAATTCAGTATCTATATCGAGAGGTGCAGTACAAGCAGCATCAGTTACTGGCTCGTACATAACATCAGGTGGTAATGTATCTATTACGGTAATGAGTTGGATATGATTCAACGTATTACCACAAGCATCTGAGACATTGTAGACTCTTTCTAGCAGATAATTGTAAAATTCGCAGGAAGATGTATCATCAATCTGTGTAGAAAATTCATCTGGAACATAACTGAGATTAGCCTCACAATAATCCAACAAAGGATAAGCATCTAAGGGCGGTATTTCATTACAAGCTACCGTAATATCTTGCGGAACAATTTCAAAGTATGGTGCTGTAGTATCTTGTACAGTGACTCGGCCGATAGTTGCCGATCGATTACCGCAACCATCACCAGCAAAAAATGAAACATTGGCAAACCAATCACAAGATTCTCTCTCAATGGTAATAGTTGTTGGCTCACCTATTATACCAAAACCATTATTGCCTTGGTTATCTGACCATAGGTATTCATTCCAGGTTACCACATCATTACAATTGTCAATTGCATCAGCTTTACCATGATTATTGAGCCATACTTCAAGACTGTCAACTAAGAATTCATCACAATTTAAAGTGATGTCAATCGGAACAACTGTAATCTGAGGTCCTGTGTTATCGGATACTCTAAAAGTAGCAAAAGAAGTATCTATACTGGAGTTTCCACAATCGTCTGTGGCAAAAAATCCAACGGTTACTTCAGCTATGTTAATGCAAATTCCTTCGAAAGACTCATCAAATGCCTGTTGAGTTTCTTCAATGGTCAAGGTTGATTGTAGAAATACTGTGCCGCTATTGTCAGTAGCTTGTAAACCACCAAAATCACCATACCATAACACTAAACTATCTTGATAAGAACCATTACATTCAACGGTAATGTCAGATGCAGAAACCGTAATAACCGGTGGAATGGTATCATTCTCTGCTAGTAGCAATGAGCTGACTATCAGACAACAAATAGAGACTAATAATATCCTTGCTAATTGCATCTATTTGGGGTAAAAATTCTAGGTTGATAACACACAATTAGAGAACGAGTCAGCAATATGAATTGTTGAGATGAACTCTACCACAAATTAGGAATAATAAAGGAGATGGAAACTAGTAGAAACCCCTACTCCACTTGGGTTACTCCATGAATTAAGTTTATTCTTCTTCGTCAACCGAATTATTGAGTTTCTTGTCCTCAACTTTATCATCAAGGAACTTATTAAGCTTATCAATTTCAAAATTGCTTTGAATCTCACCGAAACTATTGATCTTGATGTTGAATCCATCAAGTTCTTCGTGCATATCGGGTTTCTTGTCTGTCTTTTTACTCAAAGTTATATCTGTATTTAGTAACTACAATAAATTAACAATGGCCTAAGGGCATTCGGTTCCCTAAGCTTAATTATCAAGGGTTTGAAGTAAGGAATTCATCGATGATTCCCATCGACTAATGACTTTATCTTTGCCAATGAGTGCCATACTAGGAAACAAGTCTGGCCCTTGCATACTACCTGTCATTAACACCCTAACGATAGGGAGAATCTCTCCAAATTTCAAACCATTGTCATTTACATAACCTTTCACAACCCCACTGATTTCATCAGTATTCCAAGAAGATAGATTACCTAACTTATCAAAAATTGATTGAAAGTGACTTGCATTTTCAGCTTTGTATTTTTTTCTAAAAATTTTGTTGTCAAACTCATCTGGATCGTTGAAGAAGAACTTAGTCTTGACGTAAAAGTCATCGATGAAGGTTACCCGTTCTTTCATTAAGTCTATCATAGAATTGATAAAGTCATCGTTGGCATCCACTGATTTATTACTTAGAAGTTCTTTGACGATTGGAACAAGCTTGAGAGTAGGAGTATTGATAAGATATTGTTGATTAAACCACTTAGACTTATCAATATCAAACTTAGCACCTGACTTCACTATTCTATCTAGCGAAAATGCGTCAATCATCTCACCTAAACTCAACATCTCTCTGTCATCACCTGGATTCCATCCAAGTAATACTAAGAAGTTGATCACAGCCTCAGACAAGTAACCATCTTCTCTAAAACCTTGGTAAAGATCTTCTCCATCTCTCCATTCAAGAGGAAAAACAGGAAAACCAAATTTGGCTCCATCCCTTTTACTGAGTTTTCCCTTACCGGTTGGTTTCATTATGAGTGGCAAGTGAGCAAACTTCGGTCTATCCCATCCAAAAAACCTATACATCAATACGTGATGAGCTGTACTCGACAACCATTCTTCTCCTCGAATAACATGTGAAATTGCCATTGTGTGATCATCTACAATATTTGCTAGATGGTATGTAGGCATTCCATCATTTTTGAGGATTACTTTATCATCAAGCTCATTAGTATTGAATGCTACCTCTCCTCTGACTTCATCAGTAAATACAACCTCCTCATTCTCAGGTATCAATAATCTGATAATCACATTATTATTCTCAGCAATCAATTTCTCTGATTCCTGCTTATCAAGTGTGAGACTGTTGCGCATTGACATTCTGATCGATCCATCATACTTTGGAGAATGATTACCTTTTTCTTGTTCTCGAAGTCGCATTGCATCAAGCTCTTCTGGTGTATCAAATGCATAGTAAGCATGTCCTTTATCTACTAAACTGACAGCATACTTTGCATATAGTCCTTTCCTTTCTGACTGACGATAGGGGCCGTAATCTCCTCCTGTGTCCGGGCCTTCATCTGTATCAAGTCCAAACCATTGTAGTGCTTCTTGGATATATTGCTCTGCACCTTCAACGTAGCGATTCTGATCAGTATCTTCTATTCTAAGGATAAATGTGCCATTATGCTTCTTAGCAAATAGGTAATTATATAGAGCTGTACGAACCCCTCCAATATGTAGAGGTCCTGTAGGACTCGGGGCAAATCTGACGCGTATGTTATCTTTATTAGACATTTATGCCTGATATTTTATATATTGATGACAAAATAATTGAAACAAAAACCAAAGATATTCATTTAGTTCTCCGTTATCTCTACAAGTTGTAATGTTATAACACCCAATGTACCTAGTCAAGACTCCTAAATATCTTCAAGAAGCATTTCCATCGATTGAATGGAGATATAAGACTGTAGACAAAGTACTGTATCTAACATTTGATGATGGCCCCACTCCGGAGTCAACTCAAACCATTCTAGAGATACTACAAAGATATGATGCGAAGGCTACTTTTTTCTGCGTTGGAGATAATATCAAAAAGTTTCCAACTTTACACAAGTCAATCTTAGCTAATGGTCATAAGGTAGGTAGTCACACGTATAACCATTTAAGCGGTTGGACTACTACAAATCAAAATTATTATTCCAACATACACAAGGCAGCGAAACTTGTTGATTCTCCACTATTTAGACCACCCTATGGTCGTATCACACCTAACCAATCAAAACAGCTTAGCAAAGACTACAGAATCGTTATGTGGGATGTACTAAGTGGTGATTTTGACAAAGGCATCTCTGCAAAGAAATGTGTGCTCAATGTAACGACTAATGCAAAACCAGGATCTGTAGTGGTTTTTCATGACAGCGAGCGAACATCGAAGCTAGTAGCAAAGGTCTTACCGCAGGTACTCGAATATTTTTTGGCCCAAGGTTACCAGTTTAAAGCAATTAAGTAATCTGAATAAAATAAGTATTGAGGGAAGTTAGATTTTCCTTCCTAAAATAAGTGCATCATCTTCATATCCATAGATGATCTCTAGTTCCTTATTGAAAAACTGTAGCCAAATTAGTCCACCAATGATGATAGCAACGATATATTTCCAAATAAAATCACCTACACCTGTTATCTGACCAATAAATATCTCACTCATCAGAAGCAAGAAAAATGGAAACAAAACAAAGTATATCCATTTGATGATAACTATTCTGACTCGCTTTATTTCTATACCTGCTTTGAGGTAGACAAGCTTATTAGATAAGTATTGTTTCTCTCCTATTATCGATGGATCGCCATAGTTAGAAACTGAAAGCATATGTGCTATTGACTCTTTGATACCTCTTCGATAATAGATACCGCATATCAGTAGAGCTCCTGCATAGATCAAAATCCTAGAAAAGTATCCGTATTTAATATAGAAAGCTAGAATAGCTCCAAAGAAGAGAACAAACAATATCAAAATCATATACGTGTAGGTAGAAGAAGGAAAATTCTCCTTGAGATCAGCTAGCAATAAGTCCAATCTTTCGACCGTAGATTTCATAAGCAAAGTAAGTCTTCTCAAAAATGCAAAAAATATATGAAACCACTATCTAAGTGGCAATAAAATTATTGGCTTGATAAAGTGATGATGTTATCAACCCTTTATCCACATTATGACTATTATTTATACATTATTGTAACTTTGCCGCTACATTAAAAACCAAGAGTGATATGGGTATTCCAACAATGGATGTGAAATTGTTTTCTGGTACAGAAAGTCAATACCTTGCCAAGACTATTGCTTATCACTACGGAGAAGAATTAGGAAAACTCGAAGTCAAAAAATTTAGTGATGGAGAGATGCAGCCAATCATTGAAGAATCAGTGAGGGGAAGTTATGTGTTCTTCATCCAGTCAACGTTTGGACCAGCCGATAACTTGATGGAGCTCTTGTTATTGATTGATGGAGCGAAGAGAGCTTCAGCTGGCTATATCACGGCAGTGATTCCTTACTTTGGGTACGCAAGACAGGATAGAAAAGATAAACCAAGAGTACCTATTTCGGCAAAGTTAGTGGCTAATATGCTCAAGGCCGCAGGTGTAGATAGAGTGATGACAATGGATCTTCACGCTGATCAGATACAAGGATTCTTCGATATACCAGTGGATCACCTTCAGAGTGATGCCATCTATTCTCAATATCTCAAAACTCAAGATTTAAGCAATTGCATCTTTGCTAGTCCAGATGTTGGTGGTGTCAAAAGAGCTCGTAAATATGCTAAGATGTTTGGTAAGCAGTTGGTGATCTGTGACAAAGAAAGACAAGAAGCCAATAAGGTGAAAGCTATCACTGTTATCGGTGATGTCAAAGGCAAAGATGTTTACTTGATTGATGACTTGGTAGATACTGCTGGCACACTTTGCAAGGCAGCACAAGCATTGATAGATGAAGGTGCTACATCTGTCAGAGCACTCTGTACACATGCTGTCTTGTCTGGTAATGCCTATGAGAATATTAAAAATTCACAGCTTGACAAGCTCATTGTTACTGACACAATACCACTTAAACAAAAGTCAGAAAAGATAGAAGTACTCAGTTGTGCAAGGCTGTTCTCAAGAGCAATCAGAAATGCTCATGAATTCAAGTCTATAGCTGCATTGTTCCTTCAATAGAATTATCAAAGACACCTAACAAACTCGTACAAATTTGCCCGCATTAAAAGATACATTTAGAATAGTTACCTCCCACTTTGAGGGACCGTTTGACTTGTTGCTATTCTTTATAGAGCGGGACGAACTTGATATATATGACATTCCAATTAGTCAAATTACTGAAGACTTTTTAGCGTATTTGCATCAGCAGGAACAACTAGACTTAGATGTCGCTAGTGAGTTTATCTTGGTCGCAGCCAAATTGATGCGGATCAAAGCAAAAATGTTGATTCCGAGAAAGGAAAAAAATGAACTTGGTGAAGATATCGATCCAAGAGAAGAATTAGTTGCTCGTCTCCTAGAGTATAAACAGTTCAAGGATACGCTAGAAGAATTTAAAGAGAATGAGCATCAGCGGAGTCTTCAGCATGATCGAGGTGGTCAGAACAGAGACTTAAAGTCTATCGCTCAAAAGGCACTCGTAGATATAGAACTTGATAGCCTCAATCTGACAACCCTATTCAATACTTACAGAAGACTATTAATCGATGTCAGAAAGCGAGAGTCTAAGATTGTCCACCAAATAGTCAGGTATCCATACAGTATCGCCTCACAGAAAGACTACATTTGGAAGAAATTTGACAGAAAAGGTAGAGTATCTTTTGAAGACCTCTTCGCCAAAGTGACAAATAGGATGGAAGCAATTGTTACATTTTTATCATTACTAGAGCTTCTCAACTTACACAAAGTAAAAATCACTGTTGGACTGCAGAAGAATTCGTTTTGGATTACACAACATGCAGCTTCATATGAGGAAGAATAATTCATAATTTTCATAGTTAGATTCTTTAATACTCTTTCATACTTGCTGACAAGCCAAGTCCACTGCAATATTTAGTATCATCTTACCTGTAAATACATTGAAAATTATTACTCTATGTATGATCAATACGATACCTTTGTGGCAAAATTTACCATCCATTACTTTTAGAAAAATAGTATAACCTATTCTTATGGCGAATATCGGACGCATTAATCAAATTATCGGACCTGTTGTAGATGTAAGCTTTACTGATGAAAACAGTAAGTTACCTGAGATATACAACGCATTGGAAATCAAGAGAGATACTGGCGAATCACTTATCCTCGAAGTGCAAAAACACTTAGGTGAAGACACTGTGAGAACAATCGCAATGGACTCGACTGATGGACTTACAAGAGGAACTGAAGTAGTAGATACTGGAGGAACTATCAAGATGCCTGTAGGTGATCAGATCAAAGGAAGACTATTCAACGTAGTCGGTGAGGCTATTGATGGTATCCAAGACACTCAGAAAGGTGACAATGCAGCTTCTATTCACAGAAAGCCACCTAGATATGAGGATCTGTCTACTGAGACAGAAGTACTATTTACCGGAATCAAGGTTATTGATCTTATTGAACCTTACTCTAAGGGTGGAAAGATTGGTCTCTTTGGAGGAGCCGGTGTTGGTAAGACTGTATTGATTCAGGAGTTGATTAACAATATTGCCAAAGGATATGACGGTATCTCAGTATTCGCAGGTGTAGGAGAGAGAACGAGAGAAGGAAATGATTTACTTAGAGAGATGCTTGAGTCAGGTATCATCAACTACGGTGAAGCATTCGCTCATAGTATGGAAGAAGGTGGATGGGATCTATCTAAGGTAGATATTGATGCATTGAAGACATCTAAAGCGACATTTGTATTCGGACAAATGAATGAGCCACCAGGGGCAAGAGCAAGAGTAGCATTGAGTGGATTGACACTAGCAGAATACTATAGAGATGGTGACTTATCTGATCCTAATGGTGGAAAAGATATTCTATTCTTTATTGACAATATCTTTAGATTTACTCAGGCTGGATCTGAGGTATCTGCCCTACTCGGAAGGATGCCATCAGCAGTAGGATACCAACCTACACTAGCAACTGAGATGGGACTGATGCAAGAGAGAATTACATCAACTAAGAGAGGATCAATTACATCAGTACAAGCTGTATATGTACCAGCGGATGATTTAACGGATCCGGCACCAGCAACAACATTTGCTCACCTGGATGCAACAACAGTACTGAATAGAAAACTAGCATCATTAGGTATCTACCCAGCTGTGGATCCACTAGATTCTACATCAAGAATCTTAGAACCAGCAATCGTAGGTGACCTTCACTACAATACAGCTCAGAAAGTAATCAGCATCCTACAGAGATATAAGGAGCTACAAGATATTATCAACATCCTCGGTATGGAGGAGTTATCTGACGAAGATAAGTTGATCGTAAGTAGAGCAAGAAGAGTACAGAGATTCTTATCTCAACCATTCCACGTTGCTGAGCAGTTTACAGGTCTCGAAGGTGTACTTGTGCCTATCGAAGAAACTATCAGAGGATTCAATATGATCTTGGATGGTGAGGTAGATGAGTATCCAGAAGCAGCATTCAACCTTGTAGGGACTATAGATGATGCGATTGCTAAAGGAAAGAAAATGCTAGAAGAAGCTACTGCTTAAGCATAATCTATAACGACGTATAACTGATACTTATGAATCTGACAATGTTATCTCCAGGAAAAGAAATCTTCAACGGACCAATTACGTCTGTCAAGGTACCTGGTATCAATGGACAATTCGAAATCCTAAAAGATCACGCGGCTATTGTATCTGCACTAGCTAATGGCTCTGTGAGAGTCATTGATGACAAGGGTACATCAATGACATTTGATATTACTCAAGGATTTGTAGAAGTCTTGAATAATGAGGTGTCAATTCTTGTACATAGTTTGGCTACTGCTGAATAGTACAAGTTGACAGTTGACAAGATATTTAATGCCTCCTTCAAATTGAAGGAGGCATTTTTTGTCCAACCTATACGCTGCACAAATGTGTTACATAAAATATGTTACATAATTTATGTTGCATAAATTATGTAACATAAATTGCGAATGACGTGAGATAGGGATACATTTGTAGTATGGATAATCCATTTCACCTACAAAATTACCACGGGCCAGAAACATTCTGCGATAGAGACGATGAACTAGCTAGGCTCGTAGAGTCGGCGCAAAATAACCGCTCTATCATGCTCCACTCTATGCGGAGACTAGGGAAGACCGGCCTTATCCACCACTTACAACATCATCTAAGCATAAAGCACAAATATCTGTGTATCTATATCGATATCTTAGATACGACATCTGATAGTGCCTTTGTGAGTCAGTTTATCTCTACTTGTATTAATCGGCTCTACTCCAACCAAACAAACATCTTAAAGAAGGTCACGCAATTCTTTGGAAGGTATCGACCAAAGTTCAGTATTGATACCTTGACAGGTAATCCTATCATAGAATTAGATATCAAGACTCAACAAGAAATCGACTTATCACTAGAGGCTACGTTCAACTTACTCAATGCTTCTAAGAAGAAAATCCACATTGCCATCGATGAGTTTCAACAAATAGGTGCTTATGAAACTACAAGAATAGATGCGACAATCAGAAAGCATCTAGCTTCATCAAAGAATATCAGAATGCTCTTTAGCGGTAGTCAGCGACACTTACTTCTCCAACTCTTTAATGATCCGAAGAAACCTATGTATCGACTCGTTGACCAAATGGAACTGTATGAGATTCCCTACCCTGCATATAGCGAGTTCATCACTAAGATGTTTCGCAAAGGTAAAATGAAGATAGATGAAAGAGTCGTTCATCTCATCCTACAATGGACAAGGTCACATACATTCTATACACACTATCTCTGTAACAGACTCTTCTCTCTAGACAAAAAGACAATTGATGAGAATGACCTCTTACAAGTACAGTATCGTATACTCAAAGAAATGGAAATGAACTTCCTAAGTTATCGAAATATCTTATCACCCAACCAGTATAAAGTACTCAAGGCTATAGCAAAAGAAACAACGATTCAGAGTGTGCTATCTAAAGATTTCACAACAAAGTATGGACTAGCAAATAGTACTGCAAGACAATCACTGAACTACCTAGTAGATACAGAACTCGTCTACGAAAAGCTCAGTGAAGAAGGCAAGGAATACTTTGTCTATGATCTATTTCTATCAAGATGGTTGGAGGTGAGAAAGAGTTGAAGAAAAACTACTCTTAACTCCTACCAACAAAAAAGGGATCAACATCTCTGCTAATCCCTTGATATACTATCGAAATCTAGTGTCATCTAGCTTCTTATCTTCTTCACTAAGGCAAGTGTATCTTTAACTTTAGTGGTTAACTCAGTATAAGATTTATTGGCGATAATGTCTTTAGAGATCAACTTCGATCCCATACCTACACATATCGCACCTGCACCAAACCATCCAGAAAGATTCTCCTCAGTAGGTGCTACACCTCCAGTTGGCATAATCTTAGTCCATGGCTGTGGAGCCATAGCTCCCTTGATAAATCCTGGTCCATAGACGCTACCTGGAAAAAGTTTGACGATTTCACATCCCATTTCCTCAGCCGTTTGTATCTCAGTCAGTGATCCGATACCTGGTGCATAAAGCACCTTACGTCTATTACAGACTCTCGCTATATCTTCCTTATATGCCGGTGTCACGATAAAGTCAGCACCGCACAACATATACAGTGAAGCTGCCGCTGCATCAGTAATAGATCCTATACCGATCGCCATACCAGGTAAGTCAGACTTAACATATTTACTCAAAGAACTAAATATCTCATGAGCAAATGGACCTCTGTGAGTAAACTCTAACAGTCTTCCACCGCCATCATATACAGCTTTAAGAATACTCTTGCAAATATTAATATCTGCATTGAAGAACAAAGGAACCATTCCTTGGTCTTGCATCAATTGTACTACTTCTATTCTATCCATGTTCTCTTATCTTGATACTCTACCACTAGCGTCACCGCTCATTAATTTCTCCACTTCAGCAACAGTCACTAGATTAGAATCACCCTTGATCGTATGCTTAAGACATGATGCTGCTACTGCATAGTTAAGTGCATCTTGATCATTCTCATAAGTCAATAGACCATAAATGAGTCCAGCCATAAAACTATCACCACCTCCTACTCTATCTACAATATCCGTAATCTGGTAAGTCGGCGCCTTGAACAACGTCTTACCATCCCAAAGGACACCAGACCAAGAATTGTGAGACGCTGAGATTGAGCCTCTCAGTGTTGTAATCACTTTCTTCGCTCTAGGGAACATCTCCATCAGCTGCTTCAAAACCACCTGATAAGAATCCGCGTCAACCTCTCCACCACCATGTGTCACATCAGCTCCATCTGGATGTAATCCAAAGTGCTTTTCTGCATCTTCTTCATTTCCAAGAATGATATCACATCCCTCAACAAGTGCTGGCATAACTTCATTTGGCTCTTTACCGTACTTCCACAACTTCTTTCTATAGTTAAGGTCAGTAGATACAGTAACACCTAATTTGTTAGCCATCTTTATTGCTTCTAGACATGCATCAGCTGCCCCTTGAGAAAGTGCAGGAGTGATACCCGTCCAGTGAAACCAATCAGCATCTTTAAGGATTGACTCCCAATCAATCATCCCAGCTTGGATGGAATCCATACCAGAATGAGCACGATCATAGACTACCTTGCTACCTCTTGATACAGCTCCTGTTTCTAGGAAGTAAATGCCTAATCGTTCTCCACCTCTGATAATTTTCGTTGTATCAACATTTCGCTTTCGAAGTTCCATAATGGCACACTCTCCGATATCATTCTGAGGTATACGAGAAACGAATGTGCTATCCATCCCATAGTTAGCCAGAGATACTGCAACATTACTTTCTCCTCCACCGTATACAACATCAAAGCTGTATGTCTGAGAGAACCGCTTATATCCTGGAGGTGCTAGACGGAGCATAATTTCTCCAAATGTTACGATTTTTTTCATTTTGTATTATTGTCTATACTTTATTAGAGATTATATTCCTAGTGCTTGACCACCACCAATCTGTATCGTCTCTGCAGTGATAAATCCAGCATCAGCACTTGCAAGAAAGGCAACTACTGCTGCAACATCTTCTGGCTGTCCAAGTCTTCCTAACATAATATTTTTAGCCCAAGACTTGAATACCTCTGGCTTAGTAGACTTAATCTGCTTGTGAAAGTCCGTATCAATTGTACCTGGTGATACAGCATTAACTCTGATACCATATTCAGCAAGATCCTTAGCTAATGCTCTTGTGATTGCATGTACACCTGCTTTAGAAGTACCATAGATACCAGCACCTGGACCACCTGCATTCCATCCTGCATTAGATGTGAAGTTGATGATATTTGGATCAGTTCCTTTCTTAAGGTATGGGATAGCAGCTCTTGATACGAAGAAAGCAGAATCCAAGTTGAGTGCCATCACTTTTCTATAAAAGTCAGTAGTCATCTCCTCGAATCTTGATCTACCACCAAGTCCACCAGCATTATTGATCACAACATCAATTCCGTGCTTATCTCCTATCGCTTTGACATTCTCATTCACTAAGTCTTCATTAGTCACATCGAATTCATAAAACTCTGCTTCTACTCCTGCATCAGTTAGTTCCTTAAGTCTTGCAGCTCCAGCAGCAGCATCAAGTCCATTGATAATCACTTTAGCACCATGAGCACCTAAGTGTTTAGCTACTTCAAATCCAATACCTCCTGTCGCTCCTGTAACTAAGGCTGTTTTACCTTGTAATTTCATTATTAATTAGTTTAAAAATTTTTTATTTATCATTTACCTATAATAAAGTATCTAATTTATTGTCGTCTCTAACGATTCTACTTTGGGTATTAAAAGCCAAACAGCAGCAATAACAATGCCCACTAATGCAGCACCTATCAAGAATACAAATGAGTAGTTCTCAACGGGAAGTATATCACCAATGTACCATACTAGAGCTGCAGCAGCGAATTTAGCTGACATTCCAGCTAATCCAGATAAAGTACCCACCGACTTGCCACTGAAAAGATCACTCGGCAATGTTTGGATATTTCCAATTGCTGTTTGAAAACCAAATAATACAACTGCCATAATTATCACTGCGATGGTAGCATTACCTGGAGAACTTAACCCAAGTAGTGCTGGTAACATAATTGCACAGCCTATACCAATTGTAAATTTTCTTACTTTGTTTACATTCCAGCCTTTATTAAAGAACCACTTAGCCAAGAGTCCGCCAAACCAAGCTCCAATCATTGCTCCAAGGAATGGAACCCATCCGAGTCTTGTAATCCCAGCTATATCCATATTAAACACATTAACAAGATAATTAGGGATCCATATTACGAAAATCCACCAAATAGGATCAATAGCCGCAGAAGCTAAAATGACACCCCAACTTTGTTTAAAGCCTAATATCTTACCATATCCTAAGCTCTTTTGGTCGGAATCACCTACTTCATTCTTCTGCCCCTTCATAATGTAGTCTTTCTCCTCTTGAGTTATCCATGGGTGACTGTTAGGTGGTCGCTTTACATATATTAACCATGGTATCAACCATAAAAATCCAATAATAGATATCGCGAGGAATACTACTTGCCAATGCAATTTTTGAGCTAGCAATCCTATAACTGGTATTGATATCATAGCTCCGAAAGAAGCTCCAAAATTGAAAATTCCTTGAGCCATAGCTCTTTCATCGGTTGGAAACCATTCAGCATTTCCTTTTGCTGCTCCTGGCCAATTCCCCGCTTCAGACAACCCTAATAAAACTCTTACAAAAGTAAAGCCTGCAAACCCTTTAACTAACGCATGTAAACCAGTTGCTAAGGACCAAAATCCTATAGATAGAACAAAGCCCATCTTTGTACCGATTTTATCAAATATTCTTCCAAACAATGCTTGACCTAATGCATATGCTATCACGAAATATGTGCCTATTCGTCCATAGATTTTCTTTCTACCGTCTGCATCCAAATCAGGATATAAATCTTCCCCGATTCCAGCTTCCCATAGAACAGAAAATGCTTGTCTATCAATATAATTGA
Organism: uncultured Saprospiraceae bacterium; assembly: GCA_938041445.1. Lineage (GTDB taxonomy): Bacteria > Bacteroidota > Bacteroidia > Chitinophagales > Saprospiraceae > JAHDHH01. Next base: position 5,152 of record CALISO010000089.1, on the reverse strand, counting down.
TAACAGCAGCCAAGGCAATAAGTCCAACAACCCACCACCGAAGGCCCTTTACTTTTTTTTCTATTGCTTGGGCCATGTCTCTAATTTTAATTGATCGTGACCTAAGAAATCTTCTCTTGCTGGACTGAATACATCGATAAGCATACCAGGCTTAGTGCATACACATCCGTGCATTACATGTGGTAGGATATAGAATGAATCTCCTCCCTTCAATGTCTTTACCTCATCACCGATTGTCATTTCGAATTCGCCACTGACGACATAAGTTACTTGAGAGTGATAGTGCTTATGCATCATCCCTACAGCGCCTTCGTCAAAGTCTACTTTGACAAGCATCAGTTTGTCATCATAGCCCATAATTTGTCTCTTCAGTCCTGGACCTACTTCTTCCCATTCTTGCTCTGCCGTAAAGAAAAACCCTTTGGTGTGCCCAAAGCTCTTGTGTAAGTTATCGCTCATACTATTTTGAATTTTTAGTTAGTTGATAGACGCCAGTCCATTTATAAGACTCACCGTCGACTTTTATTTTGTGTTGTTTAGTTTCGTCAGTGCTTGTACTACAATACAATAATTGCCACTCCGTATCATCACTTTCAAAGCTGCACATTATGTAGCCATCCTTATCGTAATCCAACCGCAATTTGTGATACTTCGGATATGGATTAATAGGTATCTCAGTTACTGAACTATATTGTCCGTGTGACTCGACCATTGTGAGGAAGGTTGTAGATTTTACACCATCTCTGCGATGTATAATCACGGGATCAGGTCTTAGGTTGAAGTTAGGATCATTTGCTCCATTTCGACCTAGTATAACTTGATCTCCTTGCTCTGCTACAAATGTAGCAGAATAAAATCGTAAATTGGTCAACCAATTGAACTGATAATTGTCTTCAGTCAATTTACAGCTTGATTCTTTCCATATATGTTGATATCCATCATCCTCGCCTAGAGGAGACAACATAGTCAGAGACTTGGGACAATCGATATTTCCTTTGAGGAATTGACCGGTGAACCACATCGGTAGATCATAATTATTCGCCTGAGTAGAGGTAGCTTGAAGGACATCAATCATAATCGTACTTTCACTACTATCATCATCTATTAAGAATAGTGTTCGCTGCATATCCGTATTGTCGTAAGCATTCTTTTCAATAGCGCTAACCATATTTACCTGTGAGTCAGAAAAATCCGAATACAAAAAATCAGGGTGATTATCATCAGCCTCTTTCACTTGAGAGTTGAAGTGTGACTGTCGATTGACAACAAGGGCATTGTGTCCTATTGTCTTTTTACCAAATGTCTTATTCTCAGGTAAGTATCTGCCTCCAGCTTTCTGATCTATATTGACCCATCTGACAGCTCCATAATCTTGAATAATTTCACCGCTGTCATCATACATCCCATATGAAAGTCGATCAAAGTGCCCATGACCCATACCTTGAGTAGAATATTTAAATAGTACTTCAAGACCTCCATTTCTCAATACTGTAACTCCACCCTCAGTGCCATCGACTCCATCATTAAAATTTTGAGAAATCTTTGCTGGTAATTTTGGTGTATGATCCATCAAGGCTTTTGCAGTAATAAATCCAGCTCCATTTAATGTGACTTGATCTTGGAGAGCAGCCCAATCAAGTAAGAGCTCATCATTAGCATCAAGCGAATAAATAATATCGACAGCAGTGATTAATTCATATGCTTGGTAAGACATCCCTTTCATTGCGTCATTAACTGGAAAGAAATTCCCTTTACCATCAGTGAGAAGTAACAAAGCGTGTGTTGCCTTCTTCAGAATCGCATCCCGATAATTGAATATATCGAGTTCTGGCTTAGAATTATGCAATGCATAACTAAATGCCAAAAATGGAAAGATCGCATATCTCTGATAATATGGACCTTCTGCAAAGTATCCATCAGGAGAAAATGCAAAGTCTAACTGAGCAAAGAATCCTGCCTGGTAAACTCCTTCTCTTTTAATATATCCTCCGTCGTTATCTACTTCATTCGGATCAATCCCATCATCCTCCATTCCATGTAATGCTTTCTGTAATAATGAATCATTATCCATTGCAAGTGCAATCATTCCAACGGCTGCATTAGCCCATGTACTGTGATTATGTATTCGATTAAAAAACCTTGGATTTTCTATTGAAAGAAAATCTGCCATTGGAATAAATAGGTCTGCTTCTAACTTATTCCTTTCTGACTCAGTAAGATAATCATAGATACAATCATAGGCTTGACTAGTGAATACTAACCAATTTGCATCATTCAGGCATTGCCAAAAGATTTTTCCTGTTGCATAGGATTTGTTAGCAGGATGACGGCCTATATTAGGATACATCTCAGCATACTCCATCAACATTTCTTTGACAAATGCTGCATAGGACTCATCACCTGTAATCTGATACAAGTTACCTGCTTTTTGCATAAGCTTGTAATTCTCCTTATGCTTCCCGTGAGTATAACCACCAGCCATATCCTTGGGAATGGGCACATCAATACCACCAGCAATCGCAGCGTCAACCTGAGACTTGACAACTTCTAACTGTTGATCAAACAATGGAACAGATCCTAGACTTCCATTAATCTCAGTTACCTCTTCGGCTGTCAAATTCAAAATAGGATGCTGGCTTGAAGCCAGTGTCCCAAGCAAAAGAACTATTGTGACTATATTGATGAATCCTCTCATACTCTATTACTTGTTTGTCACATTTTCTGAAGAGAATGCTTTACTGTTACTTTGTAATTTTTCTGTATTCTTCATTTCAATTGTATTGAGCTTGATGACAGGATCACCAACAATCAAGTGTAAGTTTATCCTACGAGAATCTTCTATTGTCAAGTTAGTCAATTCGGCATGCTGAACCCCGTGGAGAGCTATCGCAGATTCATTCGCATTTCGCTTATCATATCCAACATTGACTAGCTTACTATCTCTCATCCATATCATCGGACCAAATGTGCTTTCATCTCGCCCTCCTCGATATAAGTTGACTGCTGACCCACCAATATTTTCAAACTGGCAATTATCAATTTCAACAGTCTCAACATTGTAGATTCCAGTATCATCTATTTCTTTGTTCATATTGAGTATATGACCTGAAACATCCTTAAAAGTGGTATTCTGAATTAAAATTGAATCAGCAAATGTGTTTTTATATACTTTCAAAAAATTAAAACTATGGTTGACATCAAGGTCTTCAATATCACAATTTCTGACTTTCAATATATAATTATCAACCATCGAATAACGGCTAGTCCTAATAACAGCATTTCCAGAGTAGTCGTCTGATTCTGAGCCACTAATATTCAGGTGATCTAGGTCGAGAGAGCCACCATTTTCCAATGCAAACAAAGGTGATCGTTGGAATGTAATTGTTGGCTTTGGTCCAACACTAGGACCTTCGATTCTAATTGCTTTATTTACTTTGACAGATTTTGTCTGTAAATAATCACCTGGTTGCAGAACTAAGACATCGCCTTCATTCAGTTCCTTCATCGCATCATAGATAGTGTTTTCACCAGGTGCAACTTTTACTCTCTTGCCTTCGGCAAACTTAATAGAATAGTCTACACGTGGATACCATCTCACTCCCGTGTTAGAGTGGTTAGGCCTTATTCTATCTGTGATGGGTCCAACGGGAGTATTAGATTGAACAGTTTTAAGTCCATTACTTTCGGTAAATGTGATGTCCTCCAACGTAAAACCTGATTCTTCCGGCCTATTTTGATATTCAGGGTATGCAATATTGGGACTTAAGATGTTTCCATTAAATGAAATCCCACTGATGTCATCATACACTGTAAAAACCTTGCTTTTCTTGGTGTTAGAAATGACATTATTATTAAATGTGCAATTTGAAGGTGGCTCAGATCGCTCTTCATCAGCACCAGCACATAGCTGAATGTGGTCACAATCTATTACCAGATTATTACTCATATCAGAATCAATCACAGGAAAATAGCGATTGATTGGCGAATTAGGTACACCGTTCATAATAACTAAAGCTCCCTTGAATCTATAACCCGTCAGTCCTTGGAGATAATTATTTCGTACTGTTTGTTTTTCGTTGATGATACGGATACCTCCTGTACTTGGCTTTCCATTTCCGATGAGGTAATTATTCTCAACAATCGTTTCATTTCCATGCCTCATCGTTAATGTCCCTTGACACTCATAGAAAGTATTATTAATGAATGTATTCTGACAAGATTTTGATGAAACGATTTCAAGTTCTCCGTTACACATTTCAAAATAGTTGTCCTCAACAGTTGTATTGGAATTGGATAGCGAATAGTGACTCGTACCTATTCGAAGTGTTTCACCGCCATTTGATCCAAGAATTGCACGATATCCGAAGTAGTTGTGATCAATTCGATGAAAATTCTCTCTATCTCTTTCATCTTTCATTCTCACTGCAAGGGTAACTCCCCTATTTCTCTTTCCGACTAAGTAGCAATGATCAAGTCTATTGTACTTACCATAAATCTCAATCCAGTAATCAGTATCAAATCTTTCAGATGGATTGTAGTCATCAATGACACACTCAGATACTCGACAGTGATTAGCTGGAGTGTCTTTGTCGATTTGAAGATTGATTACAGAGCTTGTTTCTGTATAACCATTCTTAAATACCAATCCAGATACATGAAGATACTCGCCACCAATTTTCACGTTCGAAGTTCCTTCAAAAATTGTTTTTCCTTTCTCTACAGGCATTACCGTGATTGTATCTCCTTCCTTGCCGTATCCTTCTATTTTGAGTTCGACATCAGTCCACGTCCCAGAAGCGAGATAGATAATATCACCGGGCTCTGCCGTCTGCATTGCATCAGATAATTCACTTGGAGTATTTACTACAGTACGGTTTAAGATATCAGTGAGTTGACTCACTTCGGAAGAGGTTGTAGTCTTAGTCGTATTACAAGCAGTCAACAATATAGCTATGGAGATCACAGCCAATAAACAGTTGGTTTTTATTAACAAAATCAGATAGATTTAAAAATGAAAAAGGCGTCAAAGAACACCTTTTTCACGATGAAAAAACTATTTAAAACAATTTAATGATTCACACCTGGATCACAATTTTCAACTGTGATATAACCTAATCAGATGGAATTTTGTAAGCAATTTCTTGTTTGTTTT